>JAPUHH010000069.1 GCA_027297825.1 Gammaproteobacteria bacterium | reverse complement strand
AAACAGGATTAACAACGAAATTTTAGAAAATTAAATTACATTAAGTGGCGCAACAGAGATTTTACAGCTACGAACATGAGTACACATAAAAATAAAATTCAAGTATGGTTGCATTTTTATTAAAAATCATTAGTTACAAATAATATTCACACTTGGCATAGCGATACAGTTAAGAGAAACTTTGATAAACAAACTCATAATTGGGGGAGTATAAATGCGCAACATCATGGTGATTAATTCAAAGGGCGGCTCGGGTAAAACCACAATTGCAACTAACTTGGCTTCCTATTTTGCGACTCAGAACAAGAAGGTGGTGTTGGTGGACCTTGATCCACAAGGCAGCAGCATGGCATGGCTTGCTGCCCGTTCTCCAGCGCGCAGCCCCATTCAAGGCATTGCTGCATTTAAAAAGAGTGCAAAGCCACCTAGCCGTAGTGCTGATTATGTGATTTTAGATGCTCCGGCGGGGTTACATGGCACTGCCTTGAGCAAAATAGTGCGCAAAGCGCAGACAATATTAATTCCAGTTTTGCCTTCCCCAATCGATATGCGCGCTGCGGGTGATTTTATTGCAGAAATAAAAAAATCTGCATCGGTAGCAAATAAAAAAGCCAAGCTAGCATTGTTAGCCAACCGCTCTCGCGATTTTACTAATATTTATTGGGAGTTAGATGAATTTCTAAGCCATCAACGAATTCCATTTTTAACCATGTTAAGAGATAGCCAACATTACATTCGTGGCGCGGATCGAGGCTTGGGGATATTTGAAATGGCGCCTGCAGCTACCGACTTGGACCGAGAACAATGGCAGCCCATCGTGAAATGGGTGAAAAGTAAGCGCAGTCAACCATAAACTTCAGGGTTGGCATGAAATATTGCCGTAGTTTCTAATTTGACTATTTTTCTAAGAGAGTGGTTAAGGTGGATAGATGTAAACAGTTGCAAGATTATGCCCAGTTTTTTAGTTTATTGTTGATGTGCATAATCGCGTTTTGTAGTGGCAAAACCATCGCGACTACTGAAACGGATTCCATTGGCAAGGCTGACTATGTCGTGGTTAAAAAGACGGAGCGCAAACTCTATCTTTACCGTGGCATTGAAGTTTTGAAAACCTACCACATTGCTTTAGGCCAACAGCCAGATGGTCATAAACAGCGGTCTGGAGATTCGCGCACCCCAGAAGGAATTTATACTATAGATTGGCGTAACCCTAATAGTAAATTCTTCCGTTCCATGCATATATCGTATCCTAATAGCAGTGATAGTCGTGGCGCGCAAGAACGCGGGGATTCCCCTGGCGGTGCAATAATGATTCATGGTCAACCCTCAAACTGGGCTGAAAAAGCTCGTTTATTATTTAACGAGTATGATTGGACTGAAGGGTGTATTGCCGTCCAGGACCACGAAATAGTAGAAATTTGGAATGCTGTCGAAGACGGCACTCCGATAGAAGTTATGCCTTAAACTCTTTTACAGTTTCTATTTAGCAAAAACTTTTTTTAGCAACTCTGTGGTTCGAGCTGCTGGGTTTTGTCTAATTTTTGCCTCTTCTACAGCTAAATAATGAAAGATTCCATCCATACCTTTTTCCACTACATAACTGCTTAAGTCGGCTTGCACATCTGGCACTAACGGCATTTTTTGTACTGACCCACTGCAGTGTCGTAACTTTTAATCGCACCTGCTTCTGCCAAGCTAGCGTTAACGATGGGTGTGAATTCTTCGACTAAATCAGGCCCCATCTTAGATTGAAAATATCTTGTAGCTGCATCATTTGGACCACCCAGAATATTTCGTGCATCATCTAAGCTCATTGCTGAGATAGCGTTTATGAACAATTCTTTAGCTTTAGGCGTGGCGATTTCTGCAGCTCGATTTAAGCGTGTTTCTAGATCATCTAACATGCCACTCATACCAATCTTATCTAAAGTAGATCGCACTTTCATTAAACTATTTGGTAATGGAATATGAACGCTAGGATCGGCGTTAAAGCCATCTGCAGTTCCCAACTGTCTAACCACTAAACCTGAGCTTACGCTCAGCGCTTCTTTAAGGCCTGATGTAATCTCACCGTCAGTTAAACTAGAGGTCGATGATGTAATATCTGAGTCTTCAATAAATTCTTTCGCTTTATCAAACCAACCAGCTTGTAAGCTAGTTGCACAAGCGAAAATTAGTGGTCCTGAAAATGCGGCTATTATCAATTTAAATTGCATTTCGTCTTTCCTATTAAGAAGTATCATTTTGACTTTTTATGGTTCGCTTCGCTCCAAAAATATTTTCACTATTGCCCCAAAGATAAATTGCTAAGAGAATTGATGGAATGCCAAGCAAACCTGCATAGATGAAGAAATTTATATAACCAAAATTATCCACTATTTTCCCAGAAAACCCGCCGATAAATTTAGCCGGCAATAACATTAAAGAACTAAACAAGGCGTATTGCGTTGCGGTATAAGCACGATTTGTTAGGCTTGATAAATAGGCAATAAATGTAGAGCCAGCAATGCCACCGCTTAAGTTGTCTGCGGCAATCACGATTGCAAGCAGGTATGTCTCAGGACCTCGTGTGGCAAGCCAGGCAAAAACCAAATTCGTTAGTACAACTAGAATTGCCGAAACAATTAACATGCGCATAAATCCAAAGCGCATAACTAACACGCCACCTAATAAAGCACCTAGTATGGTTATAATAACTCCAAAAGTTTTTGATATAAAACCTATTTGGGTTTCGGTATAACCCATGTCGAAATAAAATGGTCCTGCCATCACGCCCATAGTGATATCACTTAAGCGAAACAAACCTATGAACAGTAAAATTATTACTGCAGCAAGTCCATTGCGCACAAAAAAATCAGTAAAAGGACAAATTACCGCACCAATAAGCCAGGCGATTATAAAACGAAGTTGTTTAGGCAGGTTTGATGGGCCTTCTAAAAACCGCACTACTCGGTCTTCCTGTGTCCAGGTTTGTTGTTTGATATCGCGTTCTGGTTCGGCAATAAAGAGGGTGGTAATGACCCCAATTAACATTGCGCAACCCATTATAAAGTAGGCAGTACTCCAAGAATAACTTCCTGCAATCAAAAAGGCCCCGCCACCGGCTAATATTAAACCGAGCCTATAACCTAGCTGATAGGTGCCGGCCATGGCGCCTTGAAAATCAGCGGCTACTGCCTCGATTCGCCATGCATCTATGCTGATATCTTGTGTGGCTGAAGAAAAAGCCACCAATAATGCAGCTATAACGAGTGCACTTAGTTGGGTAGATGGTTCATTACTCGCCATCATCCATAAACCAATTACTACACCAGCTTGTGCGAGCAACATCCAACTACGCCGTTGACCTAACCATGTAGTTAGCAGTGGTAATGGTAGGCGATCTACTAGCGGTGCCCATATAAATTTAAATCCATAAAGAATTGCAACCCAAGAAATGTAGCCTATTGTTGTGCGATCAATACCTTCTTTTCTAAGCCAAAAAGATAATGTGCCAAATACTAAAAATAAAGGTAGGCCGGCTGAAAAACCAAGAAACAACATGGCCAAAACGCGAGGATGTTGATAAACAATGAAGGATTGCAACCAAGATGGTTTGTATTTCAAGTTTTTCAAATGCTTAGGTCGTAATCAATAATTAGCGGCGCATGATCGGAAAAGCGTTGGGTTTTATAAATGCTTTGTTGTGTTGCGGTGCTTTTAAGTTTTGGTGTTGCAATATGGTAATCAATGCGCCAGCCAACATTGTTGGCCCAGGCTTGCCCGCGATTAGACCACCACGTAAATTGGTCTTCTTCTTGATTAATTTCGCGGAAAATATCTAGATAGCCTACTTGATTAAACAATGTGTCTAGCCAAGCACGCTCTTCAGGTAAAAAGCCCGAATTCTTTTTATTTCCACGCCAGTTTTTTAAATCAATGTTTTTATGTGCAATATTCAAATCGCCACAAATAATGTATTCCTTGCGACGACGTTTTAAGGTTTTCAAATGTTGCATAAAACTATCCATGAAACGAAACTTGGCTTGTTGTCGTTCATCACTGGAAGATCCCGAAGGTGCGTATAAAGACACCACCGCAAGATGTTTAAATTGCACTTCTAAATAACGGCCTTCGCTATCAAACTCCCCATCCCCATATTGGCAAACCACTTTGACAGGCTTTTGTTTACTATAGACCGCAACTCCGCTATAGCCTTTTTTTATCGCATCTACATAATAACAGTGATAATCAGTGGGAAAGAAAATCGGGTTATTCTCTAATTGGTGAATTTGGGCTTTAGTTTCTTGCACGCAGACTACATCTGCTTTTTGCTTATGCAACCATTCAAAAAATCCCTTACGGGCTGCAGCACGGATTCCATTTACATTAACAGTTATAATACGCATGGGTAATTGGGTAGATCCATTACAATATAATTTTTAGTACACTAGATTTTTAACAAAACCTAAAAGACAAACAAAGTTTTAATATGCAAAATAGTTCGGATTTTATTCAGTTTGCAATAGAGCATGGTGTATTGCAGTTTGGTGAATTTACTCTTAAATCGGGTCGTGTAAGTCCTTATTTTTTTAATGCTGGATTGTTTAATGATGGCCATGCATTGGAAGTATTAAGTAAATTTTATGCGCAAGCAATTATAGATTCTAAAGTAGAATTCGATATGCTATTTGGGCCTGCCTATAAAGGCATTCCTCTAGTAACTGCTGTAGCGATGACCTTAGCTCGTGAGCACAAGCATAATGTTCCTTATGCTTTTAATCGCAAAGAGGCTAAAAAATATGGAGATGGGGGACAGATTGTTGGTGCCCCTCTGCGTGGCAAGGTGTTGATTATTGATGATGTAATCACGGCGGGTACCGCAATAAATGAAGCCAGTAATATAATTATAGCTTCGGGCGGACAGCCAATAGGCGTGGTAATTGCCTTTGATCGCCAAGAGCGAGGTAAAAACGAGAATCTCTCAGCCGTGGCAGCCGTTGAGCAACAATTAGGTGTAAATGTTACCGCAGTTGCAAAAGCGGATGAACTTATTGAGTACGCTGAAGCCAAGCAATTGTATAAAGAATTTCTACCAAAGCTAAGCGAGTATTTAGGTAGGTATAAATCTAAATAACCATATATTATATATGGTTTATGCCTTATGGTTTATGCCTTATTGTCTAATATGCATAGGTACATGACGAGCGAACTAGGATTGGCGATTAAAATCCAATCATCGACTCTTAGAAAATAACGTTTGAGGGTAAAATTGCACCTAGTAAATTTGGTGCAAACAATATGTTTCGACTAAAATTAATCAATCAAACTATATTTATTGTCAACATCGTCGTAGTTGGACTTAGCTCGGCTTATGCAGAAGTCTTTCGCTGGGTGGATGACGATGGCTCAATTCATTATAGCGATAGCTTGCCGCCTAGTGAATCTCAGCGTGAACAAAACGTACTAAACGAACATGGCCGTACAATTGAGACTATTCCGGCTCCAAAGACTGCGGGGCAAATAGAAGAAGAGGCAAAACTAGCTAAAATTGAGGAGCAAAAACGCAAGGTACAAGAAGAGGCTGAACGTAAAGACCGCGTGCTATTGGCTATGTTTTTAACAGTTGAAGATATAGAGTTAGTGCGTGATGAACGTATCGCTACGGTCGAATCCGCGATAAAACTTACAGAGTTTCGTAAAAAGAAATTTATTAACAAGCTACAAGCGCTTGATGCATCTGAACAACGCTTTAAAACTATCGGAAAAGAATTGCCGCCTGCAATAATAAAA
Source organism: Gammaproteobacteria bacterium (assembly GCA_027297825.1). GTDB lineage: Bacteria > Pseudomonadota > Gammaproteobacteria > UBA4575 > UBA4575 > JAPUHH01. The sequence goes on along the minus strand of JAPUHH010000069.1, from coordinate 4,629 downwards.
AGTCGTGCACACTATCAAGAACAACTATTAAACGTTAATAAAATTCTCGCTATCAAAGAGAAAGAAAAACTTGTCATCAAGAAACGTTTTGCGGGCGATATCAATCGCTATATTGAACTTAAACAAAACAGCCCCATTTAGCTGTGCAATAAAGTACCGACGCCTTGGTCGGTGAAGAGCTCTAATAGTACTGCGTGCTGTACTCTACCATCAATAATATGAGCTGTTTTTACCCCTGAAGAAATTGCATCCCAAGCACAATTAATTTTTGGCAGCATGCCAGCATTGATTACGCCACTGGAAATAAGTTCTTCTATCTCTTTGTGTTTGAGCCCAGTCAGTAATTGATCTTCTTTTTTTACTCCTGCGGTGTTGGTTAGTAGGATTAATTTTTCCGCCCCAAGCACCGCTGCAATTTTTCCAGCAACAATGTCAGCGTTAATATTTAAGGTTTCACCTTCTTCGCTAATGCCTATGGGTGCGATCACTGGGATGAACTGTTCTTCAGCTAAATGATTTAGCAAGGATGGATTGATTCCAGTTACCTCGCCTACATGCCCTAAATCGATGATCTCTGGTTCATCGAATTCTGGAGATTGGCACGTAATCTTTATCTTTTTTGCATGAATTAGGCCACCATCTTTGCCGGTTATGCCAATGGCATGCCCACCGTGCTGATTAATAAGGTGCACAATTTCCTTATTTACCAAACCACCCAATACCATCTCTACAACATCCATGGTCTCGCTATCGGTAACACGTAGGCCTTCTACAAACTTACTTTTTTTGCCGAGCTTTTCAAGCATTTGCTCAATTTGTGGGCCACCCCCATGTACAATGATGGGATTAATTCCCACAAGCTTTAGTAAAACCACGTCGCGAGCAAAACTGCTTTTTAATTTTTCATCAACCATGGCGTTGCCACCATATTTGATAACAATAGTTTTGCGCGTAAATTTTTGAATATAAGGCAGTGCCTCGATTAAGACCTGGGCAATATTTGCAGATTTAATGGGCTTCATCGGATTAAAATAAGTGGTCGGGAAGTTTAGTTCTAGGTGACTTCAATAACTAATATTTTATTAGTAGCAATAATATTTTTTGCTGAGAATCGATCTTAATACGGTAATTCTAGGCTTGCATCTACTTTTAGCATTTGTTCGCGAAAGGATGCTTTTATTTCTTCAATTACCGTGGCATTTTCTGCTTCAAATCTTAACACTAATGAAGGGGTCGTATTAGAAGCGCGCACTAGACCCCAGCCCTGAGCATAATCAGCACGTATGCCATCAATCGTTGTAATTTTTGCTCCCGGCAGCTGTACTTGCCTTGCAAAGAGTTCCATAAACTCATGTTGAGCACCTTCTTCTTTGAAATGCACATTGATTTCTGGAGTGCTAATGGCATTGGGTAGTGTTGCAAATAGCTCACTGCTAGGCAAGTTTTGTGCAGTAATAATTTCAAGTAATCGTGCTGCACTATAGAGTGCATCGTCAAAACCATACCAACGTTCTTTAAAGAAAATATGTCCACTCATTTCACCGGCAAGTAAGGCGCCAGTCTCAGCCATTTTATTTTTAATAAAGGAGTGTCCGGTTTTCCACATAATTGGTTCGCCACCGGCTTCATCGATTACAGAGTGCAGATTTCTTGAAGATTTAACATCAAAAATTATTTTTGCCCCAGGATTTCTTGATAACACATCAAGAGAATAGAGCATCATTTGTCGATCTGCCCATAATACTTCACCTAAGTTGTCTATAACTCCCACACGATCACCATCGCCATCAAAGGCTAAGCCTAAGTCTAAGTGATTTTGTTGTACGGACTGTATCAACGCTTCTAGGTTTTTAAGTTCGCTTGGATTTGGGTGATGATTTGGAAAGGTGCCATCCACTTCACAATACAATGGTGTAACTTCGCAACCGAGCTTAGTAAATAAATTTAATGCGCTTGGCCCGGCAACTCCATTGCCGCAGTCAATGCCAATTCGCAGAGGTCGAGACAACTTAACGTCATTACAGATGCGTTCAATATAATTGTTGAGTAGGTCCTCATGTCGAATACTTCCTGTTGCATTTTTTAATGCACCACCAATGATGCATTGGTGGATTGCCTCGATATCATTGCCATGTAAGGTTTTTCCATCCATGACCATTTTTAGACCATTATATTCAGGCGGGTTGTGGCTGCCCGTAACCATCACGCCTGCACCCGTACCGAGTATGTGCGTTGCGTAATACAAAACAGGCGTTGGCACTTCACCAATATCGACAACGTCACATCCACTCGCTTGTAAACCTTGGCTTAGATGGTCTACTAATAGTTGACTCGATATACGCCCATCTCTGCCGACCACAACGGCTTGGCTTTGTGGGTACAAACTACCCAGTGCTCGTCCTATTAATGTTACAACTTCTGGAGTAAGTGCAGTTTTAACGACGCCACGAATATCATAAGCACGGAAAATGTTTTGATCTATTTGTATCATGGATGCAATTTTAGCTTGATCCGGTATGGCCAAAACCACCGATACCACGATCGCTTGCAGTGAAGTCTTCTACAATCTTAAACTCGGTTTGTATAATTGGTACAATGACTAATTGTGCAATACGATCACCAATATTTACCTCATAGGATTTCGTACTGCGATTCCATAGGGATACCATCAATGGCCCTTGGTAGTCTGAATCGATTAAACCGACTAAGTTACCCAGTACAATTCCATGTTTATGACCCAAACCAGAGCGTGGCAGTATGGTTGCTGCCAAACCAGGGTCTTGAATATAAATAGAAATACCGGTCGGGATTAGAACCGTTTCTCCTGGTGTTATTTGAATCGCGGACTCTAAACAAGCTCGCAAATCCATGCCCGCAGACCCTTGCGTTGCATAGGTGGGGAGAGGAATTTCTTTGCCGATGCGGCTATCTAGGATTTTGACTTCTGTCTTTTGCGTTTTTAAGTATTGTGACATTATTTTGTTTGTTGGTATTGGCGTAACGTTCAGAGATCAAGCTAATTAATTTGCGTGCAAGTTTAGTTTTTTTATCTCGTTCTAGCGAGCTATGTCCGCCTATCCAATAGACTTCTAGTGCATTTTCTTCACTATCAAAACCAAGCTGGGGATCTACAACATTATTCGCTGCGATCATATCTAGACGTTTATAGTTTAATTTTTGCAGCGCATACTTTTCAAGCTCACGTGTTTCAGCAGCGAAGCCAACAACAAATGGCTTGTTTTTAATTTTAGTGACTTCAGCTACTATATCTGGGTTGCGTACTAAAGAAAGAGATAAGTCTTGATGAAGTTTCTTAATTTTCTCAACTTGTTTTGTAACCGGGCGATAGTCTGCCACTGCTGCGCAACTGATAAATATCTGCTGAGTTTCGATTCCTTGCTGAACTGCAGCTAACATTTCTTGCGCGGTTGATACCTGAATGCAATCAACATTTTCTGGTGCGGTTAATGCTACAGGTCCAGAAATTAACTGCACAGTAGCGCCTGCATCACGAGCGGCTTCTGCAAGGGCATAGCCCATACGTCCTGAACTGCGATTACTTATATAGCGCACCGGGTCAATCGCTTCACGCGTAGGTCCCGCGGTAATCAAAACATTAAGTCCGGTGAGTTCACCGGTATTAAATAGATTAGTGAGTGAGAGTAGCAGCTGATGAGGCTCAAACATACGCCCCTCTCCAATGTCACCACAGGCTTGTTGGCCGGCGCCGGGTCCAAATAAATACAAGCCGCGTTTCTTCAACAGGGCGCAATTATCTTGTGTGGCAGCATTCGCCCACATGGCTTTATTCATGGCGGGCGCAAGAGCTATGGGTGCTTGTGTGGCTAGACAAATGGTACTAAGCAAGTTGTCTGCATTGCCGTGGGTGAGCTTGGCAATAGTATTAGCACTCGCGGGAGCAATTAATATAGCGTCTGCCCAACGTGCCAGGGCAATATGGTCCATTCCATTACTTGCTTCAGCTGCATCAAACTCGTCGCTAGTTACACGGTGACCTGATAAAGCTTGAAATGTTAGGGGGGTAATAAATTCTTTAGCAGCTCGTGTCATGACCACTCGTACTCGTGAGTCGGCTTGGACGAGTTCGCGTACTAATTCGGCGCTTTTATAGGCGGCTATACCACCAGTAACGCCTAGCAGTATATTTTTATTGGCGAGTGACATAGTACTAAGTCTATCAAATTAAGCTCTGATGATGGTTTAATTCCAGTTACGGTTTGCCAATAATTTATACCCTTTGATCACTAGTTGTTAAGATTACACTATTATATAAAGAGATGAGTCAACTTTATGGCAATTTCAGATTGGCCAGTGTCGGAGCGGTCTCGTGAGCGCTTACTAGACCGTGGGGCGGAATCTTTATCGGATTCTGAGCTATTAGCGATCTTTTTGCGCACTGGGGTGAAAGGCAAGTCTGCAGTTGATTTAGCGCGAGATTTGTTGAAGGAATTTGGTAGTTTGCGTGAGCTAATGGCGGCTGATCTATCCTCCCTAGTCTAATCCAATCCAATCCGGTATAATCCAAGAAGGTGTTGAATATCATAACTTACACAAGGGTTTTAATCCAATAACGTCCAATTCAACATCCTAGAATCCGAATGTGAAACG
>JAPUHH010000068.1 GCA_027297825.1 Gammaproteobacteria bacterium | reverse complement strand
TTTACTGAACGAGAATCGGTTGAATTGTTAACACAGATTGCGCAAAAAATGCAACCGCATGATTATTTTTTATTAGGTCTGGATCGTATTAAGGATAAGAGAACTTTAGAAAAAGCTTATGACGATCGCGAGGGAGTTACGGCAAAATTTAACTTAAATGTTTTGAGTACGCTGAATAAGAATTTGGCTGCAAACTTTAAGCTTGATCAATTTTTTCATCAAGCTATCTATAATGAGAAGGATGAGCAGATTGAGATGTATCTTGTTTCTAAACAAGCTCAAGTAATTGAAATATTTGCTTTGGATGAAGCGATTCAATTGAAAAAGCGTGAAAAAATACTCACAGAAATAAGTCGCAAATATAACAAGTCTTCAATTCGAAGAATGTTAGCTAAAAGTGGGTTAGATGAGCAATTGCACTTTGAGCCAGAAAATGAATATTTTTCACTTGTTCTGGCTAAGCTTAAGGTTTGACCGAAAGATATGTGGCGTTGAACGGGTCTTTATTAGATATAGTTAACGATCATGGTGGTGTAGGTGGGAACAAATTTGTTTGCTTTTGTTGCGTTGGGTTTAGCTATGTTTTCGGCCCAGGCCGGCGAATTATTTTCCACCGAGGAATTTCCTAAAACTGATTTTACCAAACATAGCGTTCCATTGACGGAAATATATTCGGGTGGGCCATCGCGAGATCGCATTAGGCCGATCGATAAGCCAACATTTGATTCAATTTCCGAGGCGAACGAATACTTAGACCAGCGTGAGCCAGTAGTGGTATTGAGTATTGGCGAACAGTCTAAAGCTTATCCGCTACGAATTTTGCTCTACCATGAAATCATCAATGATGAAATTGATGGTCATCCAGTATTTATTACGCATTGCCCTTTGTGCAATACGGCTATTGCATTCAGCAGGAAGGTAGGCAATGACGTTTTAGATTTTGGAACCACAGGGCGTGTTCGTAACAGCAACTTGGTTATGTACGATCGTCAAACGGAGTCTTGGTGGCAACAGTTCACAGGGGATGCCATTGTAGGCAAGTACTCGGGCACATTGTTAACGCCGTTCAAGAGTCAAATAGTTTCGTTTGCGCAATTTAGTAAAAATTATCCAAGCGGTTTGGTCTTATCTCAAAACACAGGTTTTCGCCGCTATTATGGAAAGACGCCTTATCCTGGTTACGATAACCCTGGCGGCATTCCGTTTTTATTTAAACGCGAGATCGATTTTCGTTTGCCGCCGTTGGTGCGTGTCTTAGCATTATTGGATAATTCAAATCCTAGCCAAATAAAATCGACAATTTATCCATTCTCTTACCTGGATAAAAATCCTTTAATCAATACAACTTTCGGCGATCAAGCAATACTTGTGGTGGGTCAAGCAAGCATGGTTTCAACCGTGAATAAAAAAATTATCAAAGATTCAAATATAATACTTACTGCAGCCGCGTTTGATAGAATTGTTGACAATAAAGAATTAACCTTCCAGCTTAATAACGATCGCATCTATGATGATCAAACCCACTCGGAGTGGAATATTTTTGGTGAGGCTGTGCAGGGCTCTTTAGTAGGCGCAAAGCTAAAGCAAGTCGATAAGAATGTGCATTTTGCCTTTGCTTGGCTGGCATTTCACCCAAACGCTAAAATTATTAATGAATAGAAAGCGAATCTGTTTATGTCATTAGCTTTTCTATAAGAGCTTTTTGTGCATGTAATCGATTTTCAGCCTCGTCCCAAACAACACTTTGTGGGCCGTTAAGTACGCCCTCGGAAACTTCTTCGCCACGATGTGCGGGTAAGCAATGCATGAATAACGCATCTTTGTTGGCATGCGCAAGCAGCGATTCGTTTACTTGATAGGCTTGGAATACTTTTTGTCTGTCATTTTGTTCTTCTTCTTGTCCCATGCTAGCCCAAACGTCGGTTACGACTAAATCTGCATGTTCCGTTGCAGCAATTGGGTCTGGCATTACGTTAACAAACGTTTCAGCAGTTTTTACAATGTCCGCATTGGGTGAATATTGTATTGGGCATGCAATATTTAATTTAAATTCAAACTGTAGTGCAGCGTTTATATAGGAATGGCACATGTTGTTACCATCTCCAATCCAAGCCACCGTAGCTCCTTTTATTTCGCCACGGTATTCAAACCAGGTCTGCATATCTGCTAATAACTGACATGGGTGATATAGATCTGTGAGCCCATTAATCACAGGTACGGATGAGTGTGCGGCAAAGGTTTCCACGTGCGCATGCTCGTAAGTTCTAATCATTACCGCATCGACCATACGAGACAATACTCGGGCGCTATCTTCAATGGGTTCGCCGCGTCCAAATTGAGTATCGCGTGGTGATAAAAACAATGCATGTCCGCCGAGCTGAATCATGCCAGTTTCAAAAGATACACGTGTACGTGTGGATGATTTCTCAAAGATCATCGCTAATGTTTTGTTTTGCAAAGGCGTATGGGGTGTGCCTTGCTTTAGTAGTTTTTTGAGTTCAACCGCGTGCACAATCATCTCCTGAAGTTCATTCGGAGTGAAATCAAGCAAGGTTAAAAAATGATGTGTACTCATAATGCAAAGGTAACTTATTTTTTATACGACTCGGTAAATTTATGCACACAGCTGACAACGATCTCTACAATAGTATCTGCGTGCGCTTGTTCAATTATTAATGGCGGTAATAGTCGTATTACTTGGTCAGCAGTGACGTTGATTAATAATTTACTCTCTAAGCAAAGGTCAACGAGCCCGCCGCATGGAATAGTTAGTTCAATGCCAATCATCAAACCTTTGCCGCGCACTTCTCTGACGTATTCCGAGGTAGAAAGTTTTTCACGAAAACTTTCCAGCATGTATTTGCCTAGTTGAGCAGCATTTTCACACAAGTTCTCAGACTCGATCGTTTCGAGTGTAGCGAGGCTGGCGCGACATGCGAGAGGGTTGCCGCCAAATGTTGAGCCATGTGATCCAGGTGTAAAAAGTTCAGCAATCTCTTTTTTTGCTAAACATACGCCAATTGGTACGCCGTTTCCCAAGCCTTTGGCTGTAACCACAAGATCTGGCTGCATATTTTCATGCTGAAAACAAAACCATTTGCCAGTACGTCCGTTACCTGATTGCACTTCATCTAACATCATTAAAATTTTGTGCTGGTCACATAGTGCTCGTAACTTAGATAGATAGTCAGAATCAGGGATATTAAGTCCGCCTTCTCCCTGAATGGGCTCTAATAGAATAGCGGCGACATTATCGTTGTTTTCTAGAATAGAGCTTACGGCATCAATATCATTATAAGGCGCACGTATAAACCCAGGTACTAAAGGTTCAAACCCTGCGTGAGCTTTTCGGTTTCCCGTTGCTGTTAGCGTTGCCATAGTTCGACCATGGAAACTATTTTCCATCACCATGATCGCTGGTATTTTTAGGTTTTTATGGTGTCCATAGACTCTTGCCAATTTAATCGCCGCTTCATTTGCTTCGGCACCTGAGTTGCAAAAGAAAGCCGCATCCATTCCAGATAGCTGGCACAATTTTGCGCCAAGTTTTTCTTGTAGCGCTATTTGATAGACGTTGGAGGTGTGTACCAGTTTCGTTGCTTGATCCGCAACGGCTTTAGCAACCGCGGGATGAGCATGGCCTAAACCGCACACGGCAATACCAGACAGAGCATCAAGATAGCGCTCATCTTTGTCGGAGTCCGTGTACAGCCACACGCCTTCCCCGCGTTCAAAAGAGATGGGTTTGCGCGCGTATGTATTCATTAATGAGGTGCTAATGTTTTTCACTTGGGCTGTGCAGATTAAGTTCTAATGGGTGTAATAGATTAGTTAAGCCATAAACAAAAAACGGCGGCACTACGCCACCGTTGTTTGGGATCTGTGTCTAATTATAACGCTGGTTAAAGATTAAGCAAAAACAAGCAACACCGCCGCCGTGTTGCTTGCGGGCTGACGATCCATCTTAAAAAGGTAATCCATGCGCATGACCGACCATGCACATAATCATCGGGATCGATAGCAGGGTATTGGTACGAGATGCCATGCTGGCGATCACTTTTGCCTTGGCTTTTTCGTCATCGCTGGCAGGTTTAATGCCTAGAATTTTCTTTTGATTCGGCCAGATGAGTCCCCACACATTAAATAACATAATAGTGCCAAGCCAAGCGCCGATGCCGATAACCGTAACTCCACTGACAGCAAAAAAATGAGTGGTAAAGCCACCCACATATTCTAAAGCAGCAGCACCTGTCAGCCAGGTAGCCAATGCACTCCAGCGAAACCATGCTAATGCGCGTGGTGCGATATATTTTCCAATTGCGGCTGGTCCTGGGCCACCGCTGTCGGCTACAGCAGCACCCATGGCAGGGACTTGTACAAAATTGAAGTAATAAAGTAGACCAATCCAGAGAACGCCAGCCAATACATGTAGCCATACGATTAATGACCAGGCATTAAACGCGTTTGGGCTAATGCCAAGTGCAATTAATACAGCAAGGATTGCGCCCAGGATAATTGTCCCGAGAATGGAATTGAGTGGATTCATAAGGTAGTCCTCCGTTAAAGCTTTTAATAATTATTATCTGGAACTGCCGCTTTGGCTTGTTCTTGTTTATGGGTAATTATAGCGAATAATTATGACGAACCTACTCAAATAACATAAATATTTATTCTAAGTGCATGATTCCTGTTGGGCTGGGTATATTTGTACGCATACCCGTCCATTTTTTTGCAATTCGTAACGGATCAGGAGGCAGGTGAAGCATAAAGGGGTGATGGCTTGATTCGTGAATTTGCATTGCTGAATATACAACTCTATCTGAATGGTGACGAGCTGCTTTAGAGGGCATGAAGGACGGTCAAGTCGGTGCAAATGATTAAATTTACCTACTAAAATACCGCCCAATGTTAAACGGAGGAGATGGCCTACGGATGGTGATATCGGGCGGAGGTGATTGGGGTAAAGCTAATTAGTTTTGCGCGCTCTATTTATTAAGGTAAATAGCTGGCCGGTTTTGCTCCTCGGCAATTGTTCTGCATTGCTCTACTAGGTCACCTCCATATGACGATGCGTCGCTCTATCTCCAACGTCCATGTAACAATGCAGTATTGGCAATCCGTACTTCCCTTGTACATAGGACGAGCCAAAAAATGTTGAGAAAGTGGAGTTTGTACGCTAGTAAGTGAGCATATTCAAAATATTTTTTAACGGTGTAGCAGAATAAATCAGAGGTCTTCTTGATGTGTGGAATATGCGGAGAGCTGCGTTTAGATGGAAGTGCGTCAAGTAGGGCTACGATTAATCGTATGCTTGTGCCGTTGCGGCGTCGTGGCCCAAACCATGAAGGAAGTTTTTTTTCCGAGGCAGTGGGTCTTGGACATCGGCGCTTATCGATTATTGATCTCTCCGAACATGCTAACCAACCCATCACAGATGCGGCATCTAAACTTAGCATTGTCTTTAACGGCACGATTTATAACTACCCACAACTACGCAAAGAATTAATTCAACTCGGTCATTCATTTACATCATCAGGCGATACAGAAGTGATTCTCAAGGGTTACGCTCAGTGGGGGAAAGCAAGTGTTGAAAAGTTGGTGGGCATGTTTGCCTTTGCTATTTGGGATGAAAACAAACAGGAATTATTTCTTGCGCGCGATCGAATGGGCATTAAGCCACTTTATTATTCGCAAACCAAAGATTTTTTTCGTTTTGCATCTAACACGCAAGCGCTATTAGCGACAGGTGAAGTCAGTTCTGATTTCGATGCCATGGGCCTGCATCATCAACTTACTTTGCATGCGGTGGTGCCCGCTCCGACAACTATTCTTAAAGGTCTGAAAAAGCTTCCGCCCGCATACTTTATGACGATCGACGCTAAGGGGCGCTGTTCAACGCAGCGCTATTGGCAGCTACGCGCGGATCAAATCAATGTAACCAAAAGTGAGCGAGAATGGCAGTATGAAATTCAAGCGGCTTTAAGCTTGGCGATTGAAAGAAGGTTACGTATTGCCGACGTGCCCGTCGGGGTGTTGCTTTCGGGCGGTTTGGATTCGAGTTTATTGGTGGGCTTGCTAGCAAATACAGGAGTACAAAACATTCAAACCTATTCAGTTGGTTTTGAAGACCAGCCTGAAGAGCGTGGCAATGAATTTGAATATTCCGATGCGGTAGTGGAGCACTTTGCAACTGACCACCATAAATTTAATATCCACAATGCTGAAGTGTTAAAGCGTTTGCCAGAGGCGGTTGAGCAAATGGCCGAGCCGATGGTGGGTCAAGATGCGATTGCGTTTTATTTGTTAGCAGAGCAGGTCAG
>JAPUHH010000067.1 GCA_027297825.1 Gammaproteobacteria bacterium | reverse complement strand
AGCCAGATTCACCATAATCTGTAGCTAAAACTATAGGCCTCATAACAAATTTCAAAATTTAGCAAGGGCTATATTGTACAAACAAAAAAGCCAGGATAAACCTGGCTTCTTATAATTATGTAATTGTCTAATTAGGACTCTTCTGTTGGCCTATCGACCAGTTCTATCAATGCCATGGGAGCATTATCTCCTGGGCGAAAGCCGCACTTTAGAATACGTGTATAGCCGCCGGGTCGTTCTTTATATCGCGGCCCTAAATCGGAAAATAGTTTCCCCACACTGGCATCGTCTCGTAATTTCGCAAATGCTTGACGGCGTCTAGCAACGTTATCTTCTTTTGCCAGGGTAATTAAAGGCTCTGCATAACGTCGCAATTCTTTTGCTTTAGGTAAAGTTGTACGAATTACTTCATGAGAAAATAAAGACGTCGCCATATTGCTCATCATTGCTTTGCGATGTGAGCTATTCCTATTTAACTGACGTCCAGATTGGCGATGTCTCATTTTACTTCTCTACTAATTTATAAACTAAATAATTATTTTGTGATCTTTACGCAAATCTACAGGTGGCCAGTTTTCTAAACGCATGCCTAAAGACAAACCATGTGTGCCTAATACATCTTTAATCTCAGTTAAGGACTTCTTACCCAAGTTTGGTGTCTTAAGCAGCTCAACTTCCGTGCGTTGAATCAAGTCGCCAATATAGTAGATATTTTCTGCTTTTAAGCAGTTAGCTGATCGAACAGTAAGCTCAAGATCATCTACCGGCCGTATTAGAATTGGATCTATTTCAGATTCGGCTTTGTCTGGCTCTTCTTGCTCGTCACCCTGCAAATCTACAAACACAGACAATTGTTGCTGTAAAACGCCTGCAGCTTTACGAATGGTCTCTTCTGGATCTATTGTACCATTTGTTTCCAAATCGACAATTAACTTATCTAAGTCGGTGCGTTTTTCAACACGAGCATTTTCTACTGAATAAGATACTCTGCGAACTGGGCTAAAACTTGCATCTAATAATAACGAACCAATGGGTCGATCTTCTTCATTAAGTCTTTGTGCGGCGGGTTGATAACCACGGCCTTTAGCGATTTTAAGCGTCATGCTTAATGAGCCTCGTTCGGTTAAATGAGCAATTACATGATCTTTATTTATGATTTCAACATCAGGACCGGTTTCTATATCACCCGCAGTTGCAACACCAGGGCCTTGTATATTTAAAGTCACCATAGCTTCTGTTTTATTGTGCATGAGCACAGCAATGCCTTTTAAATTAAGTAAAATGTCTACGACATCTTCTTGCACACCCTCAATTCCTGTGTACTCATGTACCACACCATCAATTTGCACTTCTACCACTGCATACCCAGGTATTGAAGAAAGCAGAATGCGACGTAACGCATTACCAAGCGTATGTCCAAATCCGCGCTCTAGTGGCTCTAACACTATTTTAGCGTGACATTCGTCAGTTAACTGAACATCAACAACTCTAGGTTTTAATAACTCATTTGCGAACATCTTTAACCTCTATTACTACACGGATTACTTAGAATACAATTCAACCACAAGAGATTCATTTATATCTGGCGGTAAATCACCACGCAGTGGTACAAATTTAAATTTGCCCTGCATTTTCTTAACATCAACTTCCACCCAATCCGGCAAGCCTATTTGCTCAGCCGAATTCAATGCATCTTGTATACGAAGTTGCTTTTTTGACTTTTCGCGAACTTCAATTACATCATCTGGCGACACGTGGTATGAAGCAATATTTACTGCCACACCATTCACACTGATGGCTTTATGACTGACAAGTTGCCGGCACTCTGCACGCGTCACACCAAACCCCATACGATAAGTTACATTATCTAACCTACATTCAAGTAACTGCAAAAGGTTCTCACCCGTTGATCCTTTTATACTTGAAGCTTTTTTATAATAATTTCTAAACTGTTTTTCCAATACGCCATAGATACGTCGCAATTTTTGCTTCTCACGTAACTGTGTACCATAGTTTGAAGGTCGACTTCGAGCATCGCCATGCTGTCCGGGTTTTTTATCAAGTTTGCATTTTGAGTCCAGTGGTCGAGCTCTACCTTTTAAAAATAGATCTGTGCCTTCACGACGGCTCAATTTACATTTTGGTCCTAAATAACGCGCCATAATATTTTTCCCTTACACGCGACGACGCTTTGATGGACGACAACCGTTATGTGGTATCGGGGTGACGTCATTAATGTTAGTAATTTTATATCCCACTGCATTCAATGCGCGTACAGCTGATTCACGTCCAGGACCAGGTCCCTTCACTTTTACTTCTAAATTCTTCAAACCGTAATCAAGTGCTGCTCTGCCAGCTCGATCAGCTGCTGTTTGTGCCGCAAACGGCGTGCTTTTACGTGATCCACGAAATCCGGACCCACCCGATGTCGCCCATGTTAGAGCATTACCTTGGCGATCCGTAATAGTCACGATCGTATTGTTAAAAGATGCATGAATATGCGCCACGCCATCTGTAACAATACGTTTTACTTTCTTTCTTGTACGTGTAGGTGCTTTTGCCATAACTAATCTGTAATTATCTTGTTAAATTTTCTTTAGCGTTTAATTGGACGTCTCGGACCTTTGCGTGTTCTTGCATTAGTGCGTGTACGTTGACCACGCAACGGCAACCCACGACGATGTCTAATACCACGATAGGTCCCTAAATCCATAAGGCGTTTTATGTTAATTGTAATTTCACGACGCAAATCACCTTCAACACGAAACTTACCAACTTCTGTACGTAAACGACCCACCTCTTCTTCACTAAGATCCTTAACTTTTGCACTCGGTAGAATGCCAGCAGAATCACAAATCTTACGCGATGTTGGGAGCCCTATTCCATAGATTGAGGTTAAAGCAATTGCCGTGTGCTTATGCACCGGCACATTTATTCCAGCTATACGAGCCACTTAAAATATCCTCATTACTGTAAAAGTTTGATCTATTCTGGGTCGGCGAATTCTAACAGTCAATTCATTCAAATACATAGCATTTGCCTCTTTAACCTTGACGTTGTTTATGCCTAGGATCCGTACAAATTACTCGCACCACTCGATTACGGCGAATAACCTTACAATTTCTACACATTTTTTTAACAGATGCTCGTACTTTCATTTCAATCCCTCTCTAGCGCGCAGTTCTAGATCGTCCAAAACCTTTTAAATTTGCCTTTTTCATTAATCCCTCATATTGATGAGACATTAAATGTGATTGCACTTGCGCCATAAAATCCATTACAACGACTACTATGATTAACAACGACGTACCACCGAAATAAAATGGCACGCCAAACTTTAGAATTAGGAATTCTGGCAACAAGCACACCCCCGTTATATAGATCGCACCCACCGCAGTTAAACGCGTAAGGACTGTATCGATGTAGCGAGCAGTTTGCTCACCGGGGCGAATACCTGGAATAAATGCTCCAGAGCGTTTTAAATTATCTGCTGTTTCTCGTGAATCAAATACAATTGCGGTATAAAAAAAGCAAAAGAATACGATCGCTAGTGCATACAACATCACATACAGCGGTTGTCCAGGAGATATTGCGATTGCAGCATTTTGCATCCAAGAGAAACCACCTGTAGAACTACTAGACCATTGCAACAATGTTGATGGGAACAAAATTATACTTGACGCGAAAATTGGCGGGATTACACCCGACATATTAAGCTTAAGCGGCAAATGAGTAGATTGCGCAGCCATCATTTTTCGCCCTTGTTGACGACGTGCGTAGTTAACCGTAATTCGTCGTTGTGCGCGTTCTACAAAGACCACAAATCCGATAATTACAATGGCACCCAAAAACAAAAACAGTACAAATCCTTCACCCAATGCGCCTTGAGATACCAAATCTAGCGTGCCGCCTATAGCAGCAGGTAAGCCCGCAACAATGCCAGCAAAAATAATGATAGAGATTCCGTTACCAATACCACGTTCTGTAATTTGCTCGCCTAACCACATCAAAAACATAGTTCCGGTAACTAAACTCACAGTGGCAGTAAAGATAAATCCAAATCCTGAAGTGAGTGCTACTTGTTGGTTCTGCAAAGCAAGCGAAACACCTATCGCTTGGAATGTTGCGAGAAATACGGTTCCATAACGTGTGTATTGGGTAATTTTACGCCGACCTGCTTCGCCTTCCTTTTTGAGTTCCTTTAACGAAGGAACAACGGCACTCATTAACTGCATTATAATTGACGCCGAAATATACGGCATGATTCCAAGCGCAAGAATACTCAAACGTTGCAGTGCGCCACCCGAAAACATGT
>JAPUHH010000066.1 GCA_027297825.1 Gammaproteobacteria bacterium | reverse complement strand
CATTCAATGGTTTGCTAGTGTGGTTTAGTAAGTGGATAAGTTATTGATTTAATTGGTGCCGGAGAGGTGATTCGAACACCCGACCTACTGATTACGAATCAGTTGCTCTACTAACTCCTCCCATACACTGGTACTGCTGCTCCCGTCACGCCTTTCGCTTGCTCTGAACACAAATGCAAAATTTCATTCGCTAGATCTACAGTAGGTACCCAATTACTAAAATCTGCATTGGGCATGTCTGCACGGTTTTGTGGTGTATCAATGGTACCGGGTAAAATACAATTCACATTGATATTGTTGTGTTTATGTTCTGCTGCGAGACTTTGGGTAAGGGTGATGACTGCGGCTTTGCTTACACAGTAAGGCGCCATTTTGGCTTTGCCTTCTACTGCGGCACGTGCGGCTACGCTTACAACTTTACCTTTACCTATTTTTAACATGTGTGGGATCACTGCGCGTGACATTAAGAACACGCTTTTTGCATTCATATTCAGCATGAAGTCCCAATCGGCCACAGACGTTTCGTGCACCATGGGGCCCATTTTAAACCCACCGACGACGTTGGCGAGGACATCTATTTGGCCAAACACTTTGGTAATGCTTTCTACTAGTTTGTTAACCGAATCTTCATTGGTTAAATCGGCGGGGAATAAGTGAACGTTGCTGGCATTTTTTAAGCTTTCGTTTTGTAGTTTGTCAAAGTTGAGATCCACTAATGCCAGGTTGGCGCCGGCCTTGTGAAATTGTTCGGCCACGGTGCTGCCTAAGCTGCCGGCGGCTCCGGTGACGATGACTACTTTGTCTTGAAAGTTGAAATTATTCATAGAACATCAACCTGATTAATTTTCGTCCCTATATTCTAACTTCTGTGGCTTACTAGCATGCAGATAATTGTTCCTGCATTTTCTGCACTTCCAAAGTTTGACAAAGAATACTGAAAACTGTGTCCTGCGTTTCCAGCATACACTACGTCCACGTAGATAAAAAAAAGGGAGCAGAAGGTGCTCCCTTAATATAACCACCATAAGTGGTGGCCCCATAACGCCGGTTACATAAAACCCAATGTCACTACCAAGTAAGGACGCCGCCTGTTTGGTATTCGGTTACACGGGTTTCAAAGAAGTTCTTTTCTTTCTTCAAATCTAAAATTTCTGACATCCAAGGGAAGGGGTTGCTCGCGCTGGGGTATTGCTGTGGCAAACCAATCTGCGCAAAACGTCGGTTGGCAATAAACTTTAGATATTCTTCAAACATCGGTGCGTTCAACCCCAAAATGCCGCGCGGCATGGTGTCGTATGCATATTTGGTTTCTAGTTCGACGCCGCCTTTGATGATTTCGATCATTTCTTGTTGGAAGCTGTCGGTCCACAGTTGTGGATTTTCAAGTTTGATTTGGTTGATCACGTCAATACCAAAGTTCATGTGCATGGATTCATCACGCAGAATGTATTGAAACTGTTCCGCCACGCCGGTCATTTTGTTGCGACGACCCATAGAGAGGATCTGCACAAAGCCAACATAGAAGAAGATGCCTTCAAACACGACGTAGAAGGCAATCAGGTCACGTAACAAGCGTTGATTGTCTTCAATAGAGCCAGTGGTAAAGTCTGGATCCCCTAAACTGTTGGTGTATGGTAGTGCCCACTCGGCCTTACGGGCGACCGATGGAATTTCGCGATACATGTTGAACACTTCGCCTTCATCCAAGCCCAAAGATTCAATGCAATATTGATAAGCATGGGTGTGTACTGCTTCTTCAAACGCTTGACGTAATAAGTATTGACGACATTCTGGATTGGTAATGTGTCGATACACGGCGAGTACTAAGTTATTCGCTACCAGCGAGTCTGCGGTAGAGAAGAAACCTAAGTTACGTTTGATGACGGTGCGTTCGTCTTCGGTTAAGCCTTCGGGGTTTTTCCACAGCGCGATGTCTGCGGTCATGTTAATTTCTTGTGGCATCCAGTGGTTGGCACAGCCATCTAGATATTTTTGCCAAGCCCACTCGTATTTGAAGGGCACTAATTGGTTAAGATCGGCACGGCAGTTGATGATTTTTTTGTCATCGACTTGAATGCGACTGGCACCCATCTCGATGCCTTCAAGACCGGTAACTCCTCCATTTTTGTTGGCACCTTTCTCTTTGGTTTCGTGCTGTTGTCTTAATTCTTGTAACCCTTCAGTAGCTTCCGTGACAGTGGTGTCTTTTCGGCCTTGCGCAGGTTCACCTAAGGCTTCAATTACAGGAGTAGGCTCGGTAAACACAGCCGGCGCTGTGGCGCTGGTGGTGTTGGGTCGTACATCGGCAATTGGATCTTCCCAGCTTTGCATATTTTCCTTTCTCCTTTAGTTCAAACCAAACTTATAAACGCTGTTTTTTAACGCTAGCTGTGTCATCGCATGGTTTCGGTCTACTTCACGTAATACTTGCATGAGCCTATTGGCAAGCTTCACATTCTGGATCTAAGATCGAACAAGCTTTGGGTGCTTTGCTGCCATTGCTGACGGCATTGAGCTTGCTTTCTCGACCTTGGACGGTACTTTTTTCTACATGCGTCGCGCCCATGGAGCGTAAGTAGTACGTGGTTTTTAAACCGCGTACCCAGGCAAGTTTGTATAAGTTGTCTAGTTTTTTGCCTGAAGGCTCTGACATGTAGAGATTGAGTGACTGGGCTTGATCAATCCACTTCTGTCGGCGCGAAGCGGCTTCGATTAACCAACGTGGATCCACTTCAAACGCGGTGGTGTAAATGGTTTTTAATTCATCTGGAATACGGTCAATGGATTGCACACTGCCATCAAAATATTTGAGGTCATTGGCCATCACTTCATCCCAGACACCGTGTTTTTTTAAATCTTCTACTAGGTAGGGATTAATGACGGTAAATTCACCGGATAAATTCGATTTCACAAATAAGTTTTGATAGGTAGGCTCGATACTTTGCGTGACACCACAAATATTGGAAATGGTGGCGGTCGGTGCAATCGCCATGGTGTTGGAGTTGCGCATGCCGACGGTTTTTACACGTTGGCGTAGACTGTCCCAATCCATGGTCATGGAGCGGTCTTGTTTTAAGTAACTGCCACGGCCTTTTTCTAATAGCTCGATTGAGTCGATTGGCAGAATGCCTTGATCCCATAGTGAGCCTTTAAAGGTGGCATAGGCGCCGCGTTCTTCGGCTAAATCAGAAGAAGCTTTAATGGCGTAGTAGCTGATTGCTTCCATCGAACGATCCGCAAACTCTACGGCGTCATCAGTGCTATAGGCAATGCGTTGCTTATAGAGCGCATCTTGAAAGCCCATCATACCGAGCCCTACGGGGCGATGACGTAAGTTAGAACGACGTGCTTTGGCAACACTGTAGTAGTTGTATTCAATCACGTTATCCAACATGCGCATGGCAGTGGTAATGGTTTTTTCGAGTTTATGAAGATTTAAACCGTTTTCATCAATGTGTGCGGCGAGATTCACTGAACCTAAGTTACACACGGCAATTTCATCGTCAGATGTGTTGAGGGTAATTTCAGTGCATAAATTAGAAGAGTGCACGACACCAATGTGTTGTTGTGGCGAGCGCAAGTTGCAAGGATCTTTAAAGGTAATCCAAGGATGTCCGGTTTCGTACAACATGCCAAGCATTTTGCGCCATAGGTCTTGCGCTTTTACTTTTTTGAAGTTTTTGATTTCACCGCGTGCAGCTTTTTCTTCAAACGCTACGTAACACTTTTCAAATTCTTCGCCGCTGAGTTCATGTATGTCTGCGGATTCATGTGGTGAGAATAAGGTCAAGTCTTGTTCTTCACTAACACGCTTCATGAATAAATCAGGCACCCAGTTGGCGGTGTTCATGTCGTGGGTGCGACGACGATCGTCGCCGGTGTTTTTGCGAAGGTCTAAAAACTCTTCAATGTCTAAGTGCCAAGTTTCTAAATACGCACACATGGCGCCTTTGCGTTTGCCGCCCTGGTTCACTGCAACGGCAGTATCGTTGGCTACTTTTAAGAATGGTACGACACCTTGTGATTTGCCATTGGTGCCTTTGATGTGTGAACCCATGGAACGCACGCGTGACCAGTCGTTGCCTAAACCACCCGCATATTTGGATAGCATGGCATCGTCTTGAATGGCTTCAAAAATGCCGTGTAGATCGTCTGGCACGGTGGTTAAGTAACAAGAAGATAATTGTGGGCGTAAGGTGCCAGAGTTAAACAAGGTGGGTGTTGAACTCATGAAGTCAAAAGACGATAACAAGTTGTAAAACTCGATGGTGCGCGCTTCACGTTCGACTTCATTGGTGGCCAAGCCCATGGCAACACGCATGAAGAAGGCTTGAGGTAATTCAAAGCGGATGCCATCGCTATGAATAAAGTAACGGTCATATAAAGTTTGCATGCCGAGGTAGGTGAACTGATGGTCACGCTCTGGCTTTAAGGCTTTGCCGAGTTTCTTTAAGTCATATTCGGCCGCCAGCTTTGGAGCAACAAGTTCGAGTTCGGCTGCTTTGTGAATGTAGCGCTCAAAATAGTCGGCGTATTGATATGACATTTCTTTAAACGTTGCTTCAGCAGCTACACCGTGTACAAAACTGAGTGCTTCACGTCGCAGAGTGTCGAGTAATAAACGTGCTGCAACATAGGTGTAGTTAGGGTCTTGCTCAATCATGGTGCGCGCACTCATGGCTAAGGCGGCGCCCACTTCCTGCTCGGGGATACCGTCGTATAAGTTGCGCAGTGTTTCACTAATGATAGGTGACGCTTTTACATTTTCAGTGCCAGAACAGGCTTCGGTTACCATGCGAGTCAGACGCTCAGTATCTAAAGGGTTTTGTTTGCCTTCAGCATCCAACACAGTAATGGTGGAGATAGTCTGTTGGCTGGTTGCTTGCATTTGTGCATTTGCTTTGGCTTGCTGTGCGCGTTCTTGTGAACGCTGTTCGCGATACAAGACATAGGCACGCGCAATTTTGTGCTGCCCATAGCGCATTAAGGCTAATTCGACTTGATCTTGAATGTCTTCTATATGAAAGGTGCCACCTTGAGGGCGACTGCGAGAAAGTGCGTAAAAAACTTTCTCGGTAATCTCATCCACCATTTCATGAATGCGTGTTGAAGCAGCAGCATTGCCGCCTTCTACGGCGAGAAAGGCTTTGGTGACTGCGACCTTAATTTTATCGCGATCAAAGTTGGTTACCTTGCCATTACGGCGTATGACTCGGAAGTGTCCGGGTGCAGTAGCGGCAATTTCCAGGTTGGCTGTTGCGGTTTGTTCTTGTGGCTGATGCATGGTTTCAGCATTGGCAATAGTAGTGTGTTCTGGCTGCATCTGGTCTCTCAGCTAAAGATTCTATGTTATGGATTTTTGTCCTGTTTCCACCGCTCCCTGTGTGATCTTATAGTTTTCTTCGGGAACTGCCTTGAGGGCAATTGTGGAAGTAGAATTACTATAGATTGGGGTTGAGAAACCGTCAAGCACAATATGTTGTGGGTAATGGGGGTAAGATCCTTTGGGCAAGCTGTGAATAACTAGGTTGGCTTGGGTCTGCAAAGGCAAAAATCCCTGAACGTTCGTAGGGTTACAAAATTGCAACTATTATTTGTGCGTTCAGCCCTAAAATCTTCTAATCTACTGAATAGAAAACTTTTATAAATATTCTTTAAATTTTTGACTGTTTATTGAACTAAATTGTCAGAAAGCTACCGTTTAATTTTTTTCAGTTTTGTAACTTCACCCAAGAATTGATTCCTGAGTTGTTTAAGTAAAAAAATTACGCACGAATCGTCTAATAAAATATTGAGAAAATAACAAAATGCAGTTTCATGCAAGAACCGAAGAACCGCATAAACAACGCACTGATTTTAAAAATTTGCTGCAAATGTTTCCGTATGTGTGGACCTATCGTTGGCGCGTATTGATTGCACTCGCTTGCTTAATCATCGCCAAGGTTGCCACTGTGGCAGTGCCGATAGTGTTAAAGGGAATTGTCGATACGCTTGATATTGAAGCGAGCTTACTAATTTTGCCCTTGGGGTTGTTGTTGGCGTACGGTGCCTTGCGATTGACCACAGCATTATTTAATGAGTTGCGTGACGTGTTATTTGCACGCGTGCGTTACCGCGCCATTCAAAGACTTTCTACTCGCGTGTTAGAGCATTTGCATCAGTTGCCGTTGCGTTTTCATTTAGAACGGCAGACAGGTTCAATTACGCGTGATCTGGAACGCGGCACACAAAGCTTATCTTCCTTAATTAATTACATGGTGTTTATTATTATACCTACCATCGTGGAGTTGGTGTTAGTTGCAGCAATTTTATTAGGTGCCTATGCGTTAAAGTTTTCTTTCGTTACCTTAATTACGATTGTTATTTATATTTTATTTACGTTGACGGTTACGAATTGGCGCATGCGTTTTCGCCATGAAATGAATCGGCTGGACTCAAAAGCCAATTCCATTGCAGTAGATAGTTTGTTGAATTATGAGACCGTGAAATATTTTAATAATGAACGTTATGAGCTTGAACGTTACGGTAAAACACTATCGCAATGGGAAAATGCAGCGGTACAGAGCATCACAACTATGTCGATGCTAAATTTTGGACAAGCACTGATTATTGCGGTAGGTGTGACCTTTATTATGATTTTTGCTGCGGGTGGTGTGACGGATGGCACGATGAGCTTAGGCGATTTAGTGTTGGTAAATGCACTCATGCTGCAATTGTTTATTCCGCTGAATACTTTAGGTATTGTCTATCGACAAATTACTTATTCGCTGGCGGACATGGATATGTTGGTGCAGCTGCTAAACAAAGATACAGAAATTAATGATGCAGAAAATGCTACCGAACTGAATGTGCATGCTGCACAAATTGAATTTGATCAGGTTTCGTTTTCTTATAATGTGGATCGTGAAATACTAAATGATATTTCCATAAAAATCCCATCTGGCCATAAGGTTGCGGTGGTGGGACCCTCCGGTGCAGGTAAATCCACTTTAGCGCGCTTGTTGTTTCGTTTTTATGATGTCACTACCGGTGCGGTGCGAATTGATGGGCAAGATGTGCGTGAATGTACACAAGATAGTTTGCACCATGCGATAGCCGTGGTGCCGCAAGACACGGTGTTATTCAATGAAAGTATTTATTTTAATATCCACTATGCAAAACCTGGGGCCAGCAAAGAAGAAGTGGAGCATGCTGCGAAGCTGGCCAACATCCACGACTTTGTGGAGCAACTGCCACAGCAATATGACACCATCGTCGGCGAACGTGGCTTAAAGTTATCCGGCGGCGAGAAGCAACGCATTTCGATTGCGCGTGCGGTGTTAAAGAACCCACGCATTATTATTTTTGATGAGGCCACTTCAAGTTTAGATTCGCATTCTGAAAGCGTCATTCTGAATGCCATGCAAGAGGTCACGCATGGCGTCACCACTTTAGTGATCGCGCACCGCTTATCTACAGTCGTTGACGCGGATACGATTTATGTATTGGATCAAGGTCGTGTGATTGAATCGGGTAATCATCGTGCATTATTAGAGCAACAGGGCATGTACGCTAAGATGTGGACCCTGCAACAAGAAGAACGCGTGGCTGAAGAGTTAGATGCTGTAGTGGTTTAATGTTTATTCGTATTACCGCATGATGCCTAGTAAAATAGTAGTCATGGACAAATCTAAAGATATTCCCATCCATGCCGATTTAGCAGACCACGGCGGCTGTGCCAATTCTGAACCCTTTGCGTTGCGCGTGATGGGTGACAGCATGGAGCCGGAGTTCAAAGACGGGCACATCATTATCATCGATTCGGCTGCAGCAGTGTCGAGTGGCTGTTATGTTTTGGCCATGTTCAAGGAAGAGTATATTTTTCGCCAGCTAATCATCGAAGATGATCGCTATATACTAAGAGCGCTAAATCATGGCTATGGGGATAAAATCGTCTCTGGAATGGATGCCATCCGCGGGGTCATCGTGCAGCGTGCCGGGACGCGGCGTAAAGAGCATAAGCATTACGGCTGATCGCAAGGGTATTGTGCGCAATTATTAATATCTCGTGAGTACGAAAATATTTATTTATCGTGCGATAAATATAGATAAATTTGGTTTAGTTGTAGTCTTCGTACAGTGATTCTAAGAATCGTACGAGTGGTTGAATATCGTTTGGCGTTAGCATGATATTTGTAATTTCTGTATCTGCGTTTCTAACTGAACCTGAGCGTGCGTTGGCTGAAGTGCTGATATAAAAACTCATTACGGCATGCAGGTCGCTAATTTTCCCGTTATGCATATAAGGTGCGGAATGACCTAAGTTACGTAGGCCAGGAGTTTTAAATGTAGCAATACTGCGTTTCAGAGCATGATCGTCTGATTGACAGGGTGGATTGCTGTTGTTGCAAATAAGATTTTGAATTCGTTCTTGGGAGTTGGGGTAATCATCATTATGAAACACATTCCATGCGCCTAAATCGACAGTAGTAGGGTTGGCTTCAGAAGGGATGGCGCGAAATAGATTAGTACGTTCAGGGTGTTGATGGGTGGCCGGTAAATAACGATCTGGGTGTTGATTGCGTGCGCTTAAGTTTGGAATAGATAATTTATTAAATGTTCCGCTGCCATGAATCGCATCATATTCAACCTGCGTAATACCGCTGTTATGGAGTCCAAAATCCGTAAAATGTGGTGCGGCATGACATGCGATGCAGTTGCCTTTAGCCGTTTTATCATGCTGTGCTTGATTGAAGAATATTTCCATGCCAGCAAGTTGCTGCGCACCAAACTGAAAGGGACGAGCGTGGAATCTAAAGGCACCGTCTTTTGTATTTGGGTTTTTCGTAACAAATTGCAGTTTATTATTTTTCTTTAAGTTTTGAATAAATCCTAGTAGGCGTTGGCTATAGGCTAGATGCGACTCATTTTTTGCAGGTGTTTTTGGCAAATAATTAATCTCTAAAAATAAATCATATGGAGAAAGCGCGCTTTCGTCTTCGGTAAACACCAGGTCTTCGGTGTAGATAGCGATTAAATTTGCAACCGCTGCAAAGACTTCGTCACAGGAAGCTTTTTGAATGTCGAGTCGTAATGCCTTTGGAATTAAGTAATCATCCGCAATCGGTTTATTTTTTTGAGTGGTTCCAGAAAAGGCTTCGCTATACGAAATTGCACCAAATTCGGTAGCTAACTCGCTTGTGCCATGGTCTGCTTGTACTACTTTGCAGATATGTTCGATGGCTGCCGATTTTTCGCCCGGTAGCCAGCCAAAGTTTCTGTTCGTTAAGGTTCCACGTACCAGTTGGGCTAAGGAAGAAAATTCCCCATCGGAATGCAGGATAAAGTTTTCTCTAGGCAAGGAAGCATCGACCAAAGCAGGTGCATTTCTTACAGTAGTAGTTTGGCCATCGTCACGAGTGGGGAGCGGGCTGCGCGAGGCAAAATCAGAATAGGATCGCATGCCGAGTTCTTGCTGTTCTACATGCTCATCGACTAGATGACAGACGCGGCAGTTGTAGGTTTTTCCTGCATAGGGTCCGTCGGCAAATGGAATTTGGTACGGGGGGAGTCCAAAGAAGCGTGTGGTCTTTGTTAATGCGGGGTCGCCCTTGGTGATTGCGCGGTTCATGCTGCCACCTTGATCAAGATGCTTTTTAAAGTATTGCGCAAATCTGGTTTCTAAAAAAAGGCGCTCACCCAGGAGTATCTCTGGTGGATCGAGCTCTGTATCAGCCTGCAGTGCGGATGCAAATAGGGCGCAGTAAAAATAGAGGGAAATTTTTAGAAGCTTAGGCATTCTAAGATGGTAGAAGTCGTTGCTGATCTAAAGTTCAATTCTGATGTGGCAGTGAATACTATATTCCGATAACCACGATTTATGTAATACCTCTAAAGGAAGCGATCAAACGTATCCATAAAAAAGCCCTGGCCACACATTGTAGCCGAGGTGGTTTAATTTGAAAGTGTTGTTATCTAACTATAGAGTAGGTGTCACAGGTTTTTGTACAGTTGGGTACTTAAGCTTGACCTCGCCAGTTAGATTCTCGGCATCAGGATTTTTAGCCCCGCGTTTAACGTTATAGGAATCGGTAAAAACACCATACTCGCCAGGTTCTACTGTATAGACGACTTCTTCTTTCCCCTGTCCCGCATTGGCTAAGTATTTGTGTGGGTCGTTCCAGCTTTTGCCATCCAAGTTAGCAAAAAATTTAATGTCCACTAACACGCCATCACAAAGCGGAGTGATTTCCTCATAATTTGTAGGCCAACCCGCTGCACCGGTAGTTTTTGGGTAGTTGCTCCAGTCTCCACCTTTAAGTGGACAAGCACCACCTCCGCCGAATGCGGCGCGGTTCGGATGATGTACACCATAAATCGGTAAGCCTTTAGCTGCAGCCAATTTTCCATTTTCTAAATGAAATCTTGGCTGGTGCGTGACCTCTGTTTTTGCCTGAATGGCTTTGTCTTTTAACGATTCAAAATATGGCCCATCGGGTCGCACATATTGGAAGTCCTGATTGTCAGGATTATTAAATACTGCAGTAATGAATAAATAAGGTTCATTAAAAAAAGGTCGTTCGATTAAATAAAACTCTGTATTAGTTTTACTTACATCCACTGCTTGCCAATTAACCGAAGATTCATCTTCGCCGCCAGTATTGACCCAGGCACGCGCATCGGGAAATAAATCAATACGTAAAACTTTTGTGTACAGTTCATTCACATCCAGGCCTGCACGCTTGCCTAATGGGCCTACCTTGCCAGAACCGGATTGATTAAAGGCGTAATCAATGGCTTTTTTGGCATAAGGATAGCGATTTGCAGACATGGTGCAGTAAAAATGTGGTAAGTCGATGGCCACATGATTGTCATACTTGCCTTTATATTTAGGATGAAAGACCGGTAAATCTATAAAATTTAAATTACCATCTTCGGCAATTCGTTGATGCGGATGTTTGTATCCGCCCCAGCTTTCTTCTGGCATATAACTGCTATATTGATTCACAATCGTTACAAGATGTTCCTTTGCGAACAGATCTGCATTTTCAGGCAATCCTTGGCTGCCTTTTCTGCGATATTCGCGAATCATGCCATTGTCTTGCACGCGCCATAAACCGTGTTTGCCTTCACCGACCATGGTAAATGTTTGTTCAACAATATTTACAAATCGATAGGTGTAATTGGTATTCATATAACCTGAATACACGGGTAAGTGTGGAATATTTGAGTGCGTAGTGCTTACACGGCCGGTTCCGACTACGGCTTTTTGGGCATTGTCTTCGCCAATGATCTGATCGCGCGTGTAGTAATGAGGATCGTCACCGGTTAAATCAGTAAGATCTCCCTCGACTGGAAGTATGGTTACATCATCCGCAAATAGGACAGGTAAGTGCAAGAGTAGTACGGCGCATGCTGTAATGAAATGATTTAGCTTTACCATATTTGTCTCCTCCTAATTTTAATAATTATACTTTTATAAGATTTATTTTTGCTCGCAATGAATGAAATGATAGTATGACTAAGTGCAATAATTTGTTTACAGCTCGTCTGCTGAGCGCTGTCCACAATAAAACCCTAAGCCAGAGGAATTGCTAGCAAACGTAACTTTTGCGCCCTCTTTGTATAAAAAGATATCGCCAGGCCAGGCTTCAATAGTTGCCCCACCTTCTTCAGAGATAGTCATTTCTCCTTCCAAAATAATTTTGACATCATCATAAGTATAGGTGTATTCAAGCGGGGCACCTTTTTCCATTCTAAAAAGACCACACACAATTGGTGAATCAGGATCATTCGAAAACACGACATCCTTTATAAATGCATTTACGCCATCATTATCCATTGATGGTAATTCTGTGGCTTGCCCGTTTTTATAATACTTCATTAGACTATTTTCATCGTTCGCTGAAGAGTTGGTAAGAATAAAAAACACAAACACAGTAGCTGCAAGATAAAGTAAATTAATTTTTGTCATGAGCTGCCTCTTTTTTAAGTTTTATAATTGCGATCTTTTGTAAACAAAAGATCGCAAAGATCAATTCTTTAATGCGTGCTTTTGAAATGTTTCACCGGTATAGAATTCTCCTTGGGAATAGGGTTTCTGTAGCCTGCTGGCGATATTTTTTTCTCAATTGTATAACACGACAAGTAAGTGTGCAGTGCTACTTACCCAATTCATAGTTCGCCTTGTTTGCGTTGTCCACAGTAAAAACCGAGGCCTGATGACTTGGAAGTAAATATGGTTTTAGTACCTTTAGCGAAAAACAGTACGTCCCCAGGAGAAACATCTACTGTTTGCCCTCCAACTTCTTCAACTGTCATTTCACCTTCGACAATGATTTTGCATTCATCATAGCTGTAAGTGTATTCGAGTGGATTTCCGGCTTCCATTCTAAAAAAGCCAAAGCTTATGGGTGCATTTGGATCATTGGATGAGCCTACATCTTGTAAAAAAGCATTGACTCCATCTATGTTTAATGAGCTGATTTCCATTTTTTGTGCGTTTTGAAATGTTTCATTGCCATGATTTTCTCCTTGGGGTAAATGAATTGTATAGTGTGTGGTTGTTAATTATGGTGCAATCATATCTATTGCAACAACAAATAAGCATGACAAAAAACCCTATTGTGTGGGAAAACATTGCTTCCAAATGCCAATTACGAATGATGTCGAATTTTAAAGAGGAACCACCTTCCACTCGAAGGCTAAAACAATATTTTATAGATGGTAATTACCAAACTTTTCCTGGAGATATGTTGGATTGCGTAGCACACATGATTTTAGCCATTGAAAATCTTCGCGAAATAG
>JAPUHH010000065.1 GCA_027297825.1 Gammaproteobacteria bacterium | reverse complement strand
TCGGATATCAAACCGCCAAGCACGATTGTTTCACCACTTTGCACCGAAACTGAAGTGCTAATCACTCGTTGATTGATAGTAGGAGTATCAATATCCGAAGTTGTAGTTTGATCCGCAGTTCGAATACTCTGATAAATATCCATAATCACACTGCCATTCTTACTCACTCGCGGCGCAACTTGTAAGGTCACGCCAGTCTCGACAAATTGGATCGTGCTGGTTACCAAATTATCACTTCCAGTATCAATAGATTCTGAAGTACGCACTGGGACTTGGTCACCTACATTGATGGATGCAATATGATTATCCAACACCATTAGAGAAGGAGAGGATTTGACTTGCATTTTCCCATCCGAGGCCAATGCGTTGAGTACAGCACGAACGAGGCCGCTTGAATCAACAAGAGAATAGGAAAATCCTCTAGCAGCCGCCAATGCAGGAGTGAGCCCTTGTCCAATAGCTCCTGCTGTATCTAATTGGCCTACACCCGTCTTATCGCCATCTATGCCACTATTTTTAAAAAACCACTGCAGTCCGTATTCCAATTCACCACTGAGCTCTACTTCTACAATGGTTGCTTCGAGCAATACTTGTAATGGAGGTATGTCTAAGCGCTTAATCGCATCTTCAATATCTTGATATTCTTCTTGAGTCGCTTTTACGACGATGGCATTATTTTCTTCATCGGCAATTATTTTAATTGGACTATCGCTATAGCCACTGCCGGCTGTGCCACTACCAAATTGATCAGTAGAAGTAAATCGTGCCTCATTCGGCTTTAAGGAACCCGGTAAGGATGTCCTTGGACCCGATGGCACACCAGGACCAGGACTAAGGCTCTGGGCAGAGGCGCTAATTAAATCTGCATCTGAATTGCCAACACCACCACTCTGAATCGTTGAACCTGCTAAGCCTGGCGCTAAAGATACTTGATTATCGGCTTCTTGCGTAGAAACATCTGCATCAAATAATTCTGACAAGATGCCAGCCAAATAACTGGCACGTATATTTTGCACAAAATAAATATGCAATGTGCGTGCAACGGTGTTATCTACACGATCGAGTCGATCCACCCATTGAGACACGGTGTTTAAATATCTACGCTGCGGAGTGATAACTAATATTGCATTTAAGCGTTCAATCTCGACAAAACGAATAACCCCACCCTGATCTTCTTCGCCATCAAAACTAAATATTGAATTTAGTTCCCCAATAACCGTTTTTGCAGAAGATGAGTTCAATCTAAATATCGCAGTAGACATCCCCTTAAATTGATCGACATCAAAAATTTCAACGGTGTCTAACATGTTTCTAAGTTCGGCTTGTGTACCGGATATCAACATAATATTACGATTAGGATTGGCTTGTATTTTTGCTCTTTCACCTTGCAATGATTGCAAAATGTTTTTCATCTCAGGTGCTGAGATATAGCGCAGTGGCACAACAATTATTTGATAGCCTTTTTGTCGGTCTAAATTATAGGATGGTGCCACCACACTACTGAGATTCTCACTTGAAGGTAGAATTTGAAAAACCCCTTCATTTTCTACAAGTACTGCATTATTGGCCTTAAGAATACTCTCCATCACTGGAATTAAGGCATCTTTTGCCAAAGGTCGGCCTGTTTTCAGACTTACCGTACCTTTCACACGTTCATCCACTACATAGGCGCGACCTAATAGATCGCCCAAAATTGTCATGGCAACTTCTTCTATAGGCGCATCTTGAAACATCAAAGTAATTTCACCGGTTACAGAATCAGATACTGCGCTAGGGCTAATTTCTCCTGTGAACTTTCCTGTACCGGGATAAAATTCTGGCGCGCGTTTAACAGGTATTGAGGAAGAATTAACTTTTGGGTTAGAAGTAATCTGAACATTTTGTTGATCTATGTTAGAAGTTGTTGATGTTGCAACATCTGCAACTCGAACTTCAGATGCAGCGGGTGCACCTGTTTGATTTTGTGTGGTGGTAGCACATGCGCTTAACAGGCATATGCAAAACGTTACGCTTGCATGGGTAAGCTTGTTTGTAAGGTTCCTATTTTGTCTTTCCATAACGCCCTTTAACCACAACTCAATAGTAATAGAACTATCTACGCATCATCTATTAAAGACACGAGTGATCAATTCCAATTGACTAAGCTGTGTTAGTTAGATGGCTGAGGTGCTTATCAAAGTAAGTCATCCCCCCCATCATTTATAATTTTTATTCTCTAATCCCTAGCATGAATTCGCATGCTTATAGGGAATTCTACACCTCAGCATTTCGGGCAGGTTCTAGGCCAAAGATGGTGTTTTAATTGAATTTTATTGAATTAACGTTACGCGGAGCAGAAGGATGAGTCAATGACAATTACTCGAAAATATTAAGTATATTTTTTGTGCGGTTGAATTATTAATCGAGGATACACTGCATCAGTAAGTTATAAAGCTTCCTCTTTGTTGAAACCCATGAGCCCTACAGTTGAAAGCTTTTAACTAGACATGTAGTTGTGAATTATTCATCAAATATTATGGCGCCTAAAGCTTCTAGCGCTTTCAGCTCATCCTCAGTTATCTCTTCACTTTCGCCGTAAAAATCTTCTTCAGTAATTTCGCTAACAGCACTTTGCCAATCACTTGCGACGGCCGACCCCTCTGCACCTTCCTCGTCAAGCGCCTCATAATATGAAGCATCTTTACCTTCATCATCTCCAGGAATCTTAATTGGCGATCTTCTTACAGGAGGTTTTATCACCTTGGGCCCATCGGTCGCCACATCTTCTTGTGCTTGAGCTTCATTCTTCTGGTAATTCCAGATACTCCCTGCTACTTTTTTGTGTGATTCTACCTCGCTATCCTTATAACCACCTTCATAAGTATTATTTTTTTCAAGACTTCCTTGCTTAGAGGTAGCATTACGCGCCCAGCCTTTATAAGAAGCTTTCTTAGTAGAAATTGGCTTGGCCGCCGTTTTACCTGTTAGTTCTGATCGCCTCTTGTTGTTGCGTTGCTCATAAGTTGTAAGGAATAACTTGTATTCCAAGTTATCATTCTGAAATACAATGTGGTCTTTAGCTATTTCTGCAACTTTCCAGCCTTTATACACTTGATCCACCTTGAGACGTTCCATTTGCTTTTCTTTTGAATCAGCAACAATTCCAATGCTTACATCTGCACTAGTTGCAATGCCCACAAGAATTAAATGTTCAAGTTCACTTGCGGTTACGACTTCACCGAATGCTTGCGCACCGCGTGCTG
The DNA here is from genome assembly GCA_027297825.1 of Gammaproteobacteria bacterium. Taxonomy (GTDB): domain Bacteria; phylum Pseudomonadota; class Gammaproteobacteria; order UBA4575; family UBA4575; genus JAPUHH01. Next base: position 2,745 of record JAPUHH010000065.1, on the reverse strand, counting down.
GTACGCGATTTTTAACAAACAAGGGACGTTGAATAATTTCAGAATATTCATCTATGCTATTCAATATAGCTAGCTGTGGCAGTTCAAAATTTAGGTCTTTAGATAAATCACCATTGATAGCTGAATGATCTACGTCTTGCAGTTCATCCAGACTCAATGGAAATGACATCACCAGGTAAGCAAATAATCCCAATAAGGCTATGCAAATTGTGCCTAATAGAATTTTCATTAATGATTGCCGTTGTTTACTGCCATATAACCTGTGACGTCAAATCGAACATCTAATGTTTCATTAACCTTATCTGACAACTCATTTCTAAAGGTAGTTCTATAGCCTCTACCTATTTTAATCTTATCGATAATCAAAACCGGCACATGCGTCTCTATTTCATACAACAGCTTACGCAAGCTAACAATATCGGCACGACAATGTACCGCAACTCTAACCTGTCGGTCATCCAAAATACCATCTATCACTGGCTGCGTACTCAAGATTTTTGCATTTTGTTGGCTCAATACATCTTTGATAATTCCTTGCAATTCTGCAGACGCCAGCGAGGCTTTATTTTCGGAGAAATAATATTCCTGGTCTTCATTAAAAGTTTCTAACTGCGCAAGCTTATTAGACAGTCCTTTCGTTCTTCCAGATATGGATTTATATTGCAGCAATCGATGTTGAAGTGAGGCAATTTCTTCTTCAGTGCTTTGATACTTTGCGTAAAGAGGAAATACTAGCAACATAAGTATCATTGCGATCGCAAGCAGTAATAATATAAGTGCCAGCAGCTTATGTGTATTTATCTTAGACTGCAGCATCTTATTCATCCTTATGCGATATCAGTCTTGCTGTAATGGAGTAATTCTCTAAATTATCTGTTGCGCTTAGTGTGACCGGTGCAGAGAATCGAATATCTTCAAATTGGCCTGTTTTATCAATGATGGGTATAAATTCGGACGCTGAAGCAGACAAACCTTGCAAAGATAGCAAACCATCCTCAATAGACAAACGCTGCACAAAAGTATGGTCAGGAGTAACCTCTGTTAGCAAGTTCAGTACGCCAATAATACTCGGATTCTTTTCTTTAATGGCTACAAGGTAGCCAACTTGCTCTAGCATTTTCTGGTACTCACTCTGCAATTGCTTCACTTCCGAGACGGTTGATTCTAATTTTTCTAATTCCTGCGAAAGTTTATTAATATGCAAGTAATTTATTATTAACGGTGTAATTGCAGTTAACATTATCAATCCTACCGCAGCAACTAATAGCCATTTAACCGTAGACTGATGATGATTAGCACTAGAAAGTGTACGCAATAACTTTACATCGTTAATAGAATGGTTGGCATTTGATAAGTTGATAATATTAATTCTTTCGAGTGCAATAACACCATCCTCAACCATGCTTTCTATCGGCTTTAATATTTCTTTTCTAACTACAAGCAAAAGAACTTTGATTAGATCTTTTTCTGCAAGCCTGCCCTCTATTCGATAATCGAAATAGACATCATTCGCACTAAATGGTGTGTAGCGATCCATTTCATATTTGATGACTTCATGAAGATTTTCTTCGGTGCTCGCAGGCAAGGTGACGAGCTTAGCAAGAACCCTGCTGTTATCCAGATTTACGCGTAGAGTGAGATTCCCCGTTGCTGCTGATTCTTTATCTAATACAGCTTTTATTTGATCAATATGCTTAGTAGATAAATCCTCACCTATTTGAAGCAATGATTGATTATTCTCTGTAACAATTTTAAATGCAGCTTTGCCAATTTCCAAAATCACGGCTTTACGGCCATGCATCCTGCTTTGAAAACTTATGCCTGGCGCAAAAGATGATAGCCCCGCTCCCCACCAAACAAAGAACTCTTTTACCGATTGTGTTATGGAAGTAGAAATGGTGAGGGCTCCCTTATGTTAAGTATGCAAACTTCCATGTGCTAAATGATTTAGTCTACTAGATTAGCTCTGTTTCCAGCCTAAAATTGTAAAAGGTTCAAACGCATTGCCTCTTTGCAGTCGAATGATAGCCACAATATTTGAGGTAATGCCGCTGGGTGCTGTGGCTTTCGCATGCAAAGTATAAATGAGTCTTCCAGTAGAAGTTACATAATCACTGGAAAATTCTTCATTTTTACCGGCTGCAACTACATTCTGTACCGCGTTATTCACAATCGACGTTGCCAATGAAGTATTCACACCCAAATCTTGCGCATACACCGTGATGTATGGTTTCACACTATTATATAGTTGTGTACTCATCCCCAGCACCAGTGAAATTTCCTCGATACTATCAAACTCATCGTCCTTAGCTTGATATGGCAATCCCCGCGCCAAGTAATCCTGATCTTCTGCACCATTTGTTCTTTTTAGACTATCTTCATCTCGCCAATCAGCAATCGCATTCGCAACAGACGCACTAGATTGCACATCTAAACCAAGCGTTGTTAATAGAGAGCTTAACAAATCGACCGGGGCTAAATTGATATCAATTTTCCCAGATTCATCAGCAACATTAACCGTAACCACCACACCATCCATATCATACTTAAAGATTGGACCTCGCAAAGCAAAGCCCTGTAATTCATCCCGCTTAATTAATTTGTTTGCCGTTAACAACAAAGCACCTTCTGCGGCATGGCGTGTTTTTAAGTTTGAGACCACATTGTTCGCGAGCTTTAAACTACCTCTTGATTGATACGATACCGCACCAGCAATAACGGTTAAAAAAGCTGTAATCCACAAAA
>JAPUHH010000064.1 GCA_027297825.1 Gammaproteobacteria bacterium | reverse complement strand
GGTGAAAAATGCAAATGCGGCATGCAATGTTCTGGATGAAAGCAGTGTAGGTACTTTTTGCTGTAGATCCATTATATTTAATGTGCCGGTGAGCATGTAAAGCAAACCAATGCCAATTAATATAAAGGTAGCGCCGATGGTGCCCATGATTAAATATTGGTACGACGCAGTCAGTGCTTTACGGTCTTTGCCCATTGCGATTAAGGCATATGAGGATAAAGAGCTAATTTCTAAAAATACAAATAGATTAAATGCATCGCCAGTGGCAACAATGCCCAGTAAACCCGTAAGACAAAGCAAATAGGCAGAATAAAATAGGCAAATTTTATCTGCTGCAATCTCTTCTTCTATACTCTCGCGTGCCGCTAACATCGTTAGACTGGCAACTGCGGAGACTATAATTAAAATATAGGAGCTTAAGTGGTCAATGCGATACTCAATACCCCATGGAGGTGCCCAGCCTCCGAGTTGATAAGACAGTGCGCCCTGTATTGAAACTTCATGCGCTAAGAGTAATGCAATTACAAAAGTGGTAATGCTGACGAAGGTTGCAAATAACCAAGCGAATTTACCACGCATAAGCAGTGCACATAGCGGCGCAGAGATTAACGGGATAATGACTTGTAATACGGGCAGGTGGTGAGTCAATACTAAGCCTTTTCCTGTTTTTCATCTTGTGCATGGATAACGTTCTCATCCACGCTGCCGTAGGCTCGATGAATTCTTGCGATGATTGCTAGACCTAAAGCAGTGGTTGCGACTCCAACTACAATTGCGGTCAAAATCAATACATGTGGTAAAGGATTGCTATAAACCGTCAGGGTATCTACCAAGATTGGCGCTGTACCCCCATCTACTTTGCCCATAGAGATAAACAAAATAAACACAGAGGTTTGGAAAATAGTTAAACCAATAATTTTTTTAATTAAATTAGCATCAGAGATTACGATGTAAAAACCGATCATCATCAAAATTATTACGACCCAGTAATTATAGTAATCTGCAAGCATATTTTAATCACTATACTCATCTAGGGCATAGAAAATAATAATCATGACCGCGGCAACGGTAACCCCTACACCGAGTTCGATTACAAAAATTCCAAGATGTTGCGCATGTTGGGGTGCGTGTAGGAGCACACTGTAATCAAGAAAATTACCACCCATAACCATGGTAATTACACCGACCGCTGCATAAAGAAGCAATCCCAAGGCCACAAATATTCGAATGATGCTAGCTGGAAAAATCCGTTGTGCTTTTTCTCTGCCATGCACTAATGTGTAAAGTATTACTGCAGCTGCAAATATCACGCCTGCTTGAAAACCTCCACCGGGCCCATAGTCACCATGAAACTGTACATATAAGGCATAGAGCAATACGGCAGGTATAATAAGGTTGCAGGTCTGGCGCAGGATCAAGCTTATTTTTTTACTCATTATCTGTACGACTGTTGTTATTTATTAGGTTTGCCAAGCAACAGCAACACACCTATCGCTGCAGTGAAAACCACGGCAACTTCACCTAACGTGTCGTAGCCTCGATAACTCGCTAACACAGAGGTAACAACGTTTGGAATGCCGATTTCTTCGCCGCTTTGGAAAAGGTATCGAGGCGCAACGTACGCATGAATGGGTGCTGTAGGGTCACCAAAAATTGGCATATCTAAGGTGCCGTATATAAGCGCACTTGCAGTGATTGCAATCACAACTAAGGGTAAAAGTTTGCCATGCCGACTGACAGTTTGTTCTTTCCCTATAATAGCAATTGCGCCTAAAAGTAAAATGGTGGTTAACCCTGCGCCTACTGCAGCTTCAGTAAATGCGACATCTACAGCATCTAAACTGACAAATAAACCTGCAGACAATAAGCTATAGATTCCACTTAATAAAACCACAGCCAATAGGTTTTGCAAGCGCATCAGTACAATTGCACTCAGTGCTAAGAGCGTTAGCAATGAGAGGTTAATAATGGTTTCTATACCCATAAAATTTATTTGTTGTTTGAGTTTTTATCTTTTGCATCTAGTAATGCGGCTCGTGCCAATGCATGTACAGCAGTAGGCCCAGTTAGCATCATAAAGAGTAAGATTAATAATAATTTTATGATTATAAGCACATCTTGAGTTTGTGTGATTAAACCTAGCAGGATAAGAATTGCTCCTAAGCTATCGACAATGCCTGCGGCGTGTACTCTAGAAAAAAAATCTGGAAAACGCATCAGACCTAATGTGCCGATTAGACAAAATGCACTGCCAAGCAATAGCAATATCCAGCCAATAATAATCATGTGTACACTTTAGTCTTATTCATCCTCGGCTTTGCCAAGGCTGCCGTATCGAAATAGCTTTAACACTGCGATGGTGGAGGTGAAATTTATGAGGGCATATAACAGTGCAATATCCATGAAATCGGGGCGCTTGGTCAAAAATCCAAATAGCGCGATTAATAATACGGTTGCAGTGCCAAAAGTGTTAATGGCTAAAATACGATCGAATACGGTGGGTCCTAGTGCAGCACGCAATAATAAAATAAGCATGACAACTAAGATGGCAATGGTAGCAGAAATAAACATCAGTTTGTCTTAATTACAGTTTGCTAGTTTTAGCAGAAGTGCTTTCAAGGGCTAAAATCCGCTTACTCATCTCCCCTCGTTGCAAGTCATGCGCCAAGTTTTTAGTAAGTGAATGGACTTCTATAACAGCAGAATTAATATCTATACTATAGGTGCCAGGAGTTAGGGTTATGCAGTTAGCATATACGGCTTTACCTACCTCACTATGCTTGGTAATGGGAACAGTGCTTATATTTGGCTGGATGGATAATGTCGGATGTAAGATTCGCCAGCTTACATCTAAATTTGATTTTACTAGTTCAATAAAAAACCAGGGCAAAAATTTCGGTAAATTTAGATTAAAGCGTAATGTTTGAAAATCAGAATTTAGTAGCGCTAGTTTATGTGATAACCAGGCCACGAATAGACAGCTTAGTAGTCCTAGCGATAGCAATAAAGGCTCTAAATGGCCAGATAACAATAACCATAGAATGAACAATATAAAAGTTGTTATGAGTGTGTGCTTCAGCATAGTTCGGCAGTCAATTCGTTATCACATTGTAAACGATTGACGGCTAAAAATACTTAAGCCTAGGAGATTATTCAAGCTGATTAGGCATCAGCCAAAAATAAAATTATTTTTCAGCAAAGTTTTAACTGCAGGAATATGTCAGATTTGAACGGTGATGAAAATATACAAATAATAACGGGTGCGCAAGCTTATCTTGATGCAACTTAAATAGTTCGTGTGGCGAGATTGAGGCCCTTTTTGGCACACCGATGTGCGTCATCGAGCTCATCGAGTTGCTCATGCAGAGCGGCTAGCTCGGCATATGTTTCTGCCAGGGGCTTGCGGCTAAGGCTTGATTCGAAATATGCTTTTGCTTTGCCCCATAGCTGCGTACGCTTGCATAAACGCCCTAAGGTTAAATATAAATTTGCATCATCGGTATGTTGCTGCACCCATTGCTCAGCTTGCTTTAGTGCAGTGTTAGGGTCATCTTGTTTTAGAAAGCCGTACTGATGAACGAGTTCAGAGTTCCAGTTATTTGCTAATGCAGCAACAATGAATTTTTCGGCAGTATCGTGTTTCCCTTGCATGCGCAGAGCTTCTACATAGGTAACGGCTAATTCATGATCTGCATTTAGTGCTGTTTTGAACTGCGAGCCAATATTATCAATATTATATGAGTCTGGCTTTTTTTTAGTGTTGCGTAATAAACCCAGTGCAGTTTGTTTTTGCACATTCGTTACAAATTGTTGGTCAATGCCTTTAGTTTTTTTCAAATTCGGAATAAATTCTGCAAGTTTCTGCCAGTCCTCTAACTGTATATATGCGTTGCTATATAAGGCCGCTATTTTAGAGTTGGAGCTAACAGCATTGTGTTGTTGATTAAGACTGGCTAAAGCCTGTTCGGGCATATCTTGGTCCAATAACAACTCAGCTTGCAATACATTGAATGCTGCATGTGCTTCAGGAGTTAATTTTTTTGCTATACTTAAATGACGGTCACGGGATTCATAATCACCAGATTGATGTGCGGCACGAGCTGCCCAAATGTAGTTAATATAGGCCGTATTTTTGTTTTCTGCTCCTCTTAATAAGAGCTTCTCAGATTGCGCCCAATCACCAAGAGTGTATTTTGTTAAGCCTGCGTTTGTAGCATTTACAGCTTTACGCTTTTTGCGTTGTACTGTCGCAGATTGGATGCGTCGTGGTGCGCTAAATAGTAAACCAATCATGCGTAGCAAAAAATAGAGAATTGTGAAAACAATAAATAGGCCAATTGCAAACTTAACTAATGGCAATTCAATATTTAAATTACCAAAACTAAAGCTAGCAAAGCCGGGCGCTTGCATTAAATACAATACCACCGCAGCGAATATCGCCAGAAAAAATATAAAAATTAATAATGCGCGTAACATTTAAAGGTGTCTCTGATCTATTCTGGGCGAAGCACACGCAATAGCAAGCTATTACGAGCGACTGCATGGATGCAAGAGGTAGAGCAATTGCCGAGATTCGTGCCCCGCAGGAAATGCCCTTGGGGCGCAACGTAGAAGATGGATATTATAAGCGTAAGATACGAGTTCATGAATAGATCAGAGGCTCCTAACTGTTCTCAATAGTTTCTATAGCTTCAAGTAGCAGAAGGCTTGGTTCGGTAATATCAGGTAGTTCTGGCTCGAGGTTAAGGTTGGATAACTCTTGAAGCTCATTAATTAAGTCACTGCCGTTGTTTAATGAGTCAGTGCTTTCTAACCAAGCAAGGGCAGCTTCAAGTTCGCGATGATAGCTTTCATCATCATGACTTGCTACTGCATATTTGGCTCCAAGTAACTTCATGCGTAAAAACTCATAGGCACGCTGTTTTTCTTGCTGACTGATAAATAGCTTTAGTGTTTGTTCTTCATGAGTGATTTTGACTGAATCGCTTATCGAATATTTTATATCTTCAATAAGTTTTTTCCAGCCTGATTTTTGTTCATCATCGCGAGCGTTGTCAGTAGAAATAGTTTGTGACTCATTGTGCTTTTGTTTTACATCTTTGATTAGTTTTTGCTTGAGTCCAGTAAGAACATTGTCCAGTTGTAGGCTAATGCCTACCCAGTCTGGATAGGGGAAGTTTTTTAACTTGCCGGTTTGCTTAGAGATAGATTCACGCACCGGCAAAAGACGTTCATCATTGAGTTCGTGCAAACGTGAACTAGCTGCATTTAATGCCGTGATGGTGCCGGCGACGTCGCGTTCAATACGTAAACGATGATTGGCCATACGCAGTACATGTTCAGCTTCTTTTAGTCCCCAGCCGAGTTGGTTGCGATTGACATAGGCAATAGTTTCTTGCGTGGAGCGGCTTATTTTTTCTTGTAATTTTGTTTGTTGTTCAATTTGCTTGGAAAGTGTGGCGAGCTTTTGGTTCATGGTAGAAACATTGTTTTGCACTTGTTTTTTAAAGCTCTGCAACTTCGCATTCTCATCTATAGTAGCAACTTCATGTGCAATGGATTGACGATCCACACCAGCTTGATCAAGACGTTTATTTAATTCAAGCCATGCGTAGTATCCCAGGCCACTCGCTGCACCCGCGAGCAATAAAGCCAGTAATGCAATCAGGCCGATAAAGAATCTACCACCACTACTGCCGGATTTTTTAACTTGTTTCTGTTGCGGAGCTTGGGGCTTTTGCTTTGTATTATTATCCGACATTATAGATTCTCTATCTTAACGATGGTGCTAGTTATCTCTTGGCAGCCCATGCGATCAGGGCGTTCAACATGGCTTCATCACTGGGATTTTCCGCTATTATGGGGTTATTTGCGAGCCCAACCGAACTTGCTGTTTCAGCAATGCGTTGACTACCTACAATTAGAGTTACATTTCTTAACCATTGTTGTTCATTGATTCTACACAGTGCCCATAAATTTTGCACAGACTCTGCGCTGTAAATCAATACCGCAGTATTTGCGTCAGGTAATTCACTGAGGTCGATTTGCTTGCGTTGTAGAGGCAGTTGTCGTTGATAGACTTCAGCATAGCTAATTTGTGCGCCACGCGCTTCTAATTCTAGGCGCAAATGCTCACGCCCACCTTGGCCGCGCACGATTAGAATTTTTTGCCCCTCTATCTGTTGTAAGGACGGATGACTGAGTAAAGCTTCACTGTTGAATCTAGCGGTGGGGATAATGCTGCTGTTATAGCCATAGTTTTCTAATGCTGTTTTTGTCGCAGGGCCAACGGTCGCTAAACAGCGGTCATGGAAGTTTAAGTTTAATTCTTGCGCTAGCTTAATGGCGTAATGCACCGCATTAGCACTGATAAAAATAATGCTGCTGTAGCTATTAAGATTCTGAAAAGCTGTTTTGGCGGGTTCGATGTCTTGTGCAGTGGCAATACTGATAACCGGAAAATGTACAATTGTGGCTTGAAGGCACTCTAGAGAGGCACACATTTTTTGCGCTTGTGCTAGTGGCCGTGTGACGACAACTGTTTTGCCATTAAGTGAGTCTTGAGGGCGCATTAACTAAGTGTAGAGACTCATGTCTAAGCATGTAACTTAACGACGTATGGCGCTCATGAAACTGCGGCCAGAATTTTATCGGCTCCCTGTGCGGTTAAATCAGCCGCAACTTCATGGCCTAACTCAACCGGACTGTTTTTTGTGCCAAACTTTTCGCTGCGACAAATTTTACTGCCATCTGGGAATCCAACCAAAGCACGCAGTTTAAGTTGGCTATTGTTTAACTCGGCGAAGCCCGCGATAGGCAGTTGGCAACCTCCTTCCAGTGCTTGGCTTATAGCTCGTTCTGCGATAATACATACTTGGGTATCGGCATGATTTAAAGGTTTGATTAAAGCTTCAACTGCGTCGTCATTTTGTCTGCATTCAATGCCAATGGCACCTTGGCCAATTGCAGGTAGTGACTTTTTCGCACTGATATGAGATCGGATACGGCTTGCGAGGCCTAAGCGTCTAAGGCCCGCCACCGCAAGAATGATTGCGTCGTATTGATCATCGTCTAGTTTAGCTAAACGAGTATTCACGTTTCCACGTAGTAATTTTATTTCTAAATGCGGGTGTGCAGCTTTAATCTGACAAGCGCGGCGCGAGCTCGCAGTGCCTACCACTGCATGCTTGGGAAGCGAGTCAAGCGAGTCATAACGATTTGAAACGAATGCATCACATGGATTCTCGCGTTCAAGTATTACGGGCAAGTGCAGAGTGGGTGGTAATTCAATCGGCACATCTTTCATGGAGTGCACGGCAATATCGGCTTGGTTTTCTAGCAGACCACGCTCTAGCTCTTTAACAAAAAGTCCTTTGCCGCCATGTGTTGCGAGGGACTCTTGTAATAGTTGATCACCGGTAGTAGTCGTCTTGATCAATTCAATGGATATATTTGGATGAGCATTGCGTAACAAGCGAGAGACTTCTTCTGCTTGCCACAAAGCCAGTGCGCTTCTACGGGTGGCGATTTTTATGTGCACGGGACTGAGCTGGTTTTCCACATACCCTGAACAAGGTAAGGGTGTAGAGGCATTACGTCAAAATATCTTAACGCGTTTTCAAAAATTTACGTACTTCTGCAACATGTCGGCGGCTGATCTCTAAACGGTCTTCGATTTCACGAAACGACACAACGAATCGACCATCTTGATTTTTCTCCATGCCGCTAATGTAGTTGGTACTTACTAAAGCGTTGCGATGGATGCGAATAAGTCTGCCTTCAAACTCATTTTCTAAATTTTTAAGAGCATCTTCGATCAAAACTTCACCACCTAAGTGGCGAACGGTGATGTACTTTTGGTCGGCTTGGAAATAAAGAATTTCATCTACCGGGATTAATTCAAGATTGCCACGTATGCGCGCACAAATGTGGCTGCGGCCAGTGTTATCGGTTTCTTGATTTAGGCTGGCAATTTGCGCTCTTGAGAGCTTTTTGGCGCGAGCGATAGAGCTTTCCAGTTTTTCTTGTCTAACCGGTTTAACTAGATAACCCACTGCTGAGGTATCAAATGCTTCCAAGGCATGCTCGCTATACGCCGTAGTAAAAATGATCGCAGGCGGTTCATCCATCTCAGTTAGATGTCTGGCAGCTTCAAGACCATCCATGCCGGGCATACGAATATCCATGAGTACTACATCCGGGCGTGTGGTCTGCACCATTTCTACCGCTTCGATGCCATTGCTTGCCTCACCAGCGCTTTGGATGTCATCAATGCTGCTGAGCATGTGTGCTAGACGGTCACGTGCTGGTGCTTCATCATCTACGATTAAAACTTTCATGTGTCTGCCTCAATAGGAATGTTGTCTGCCTCAAAAGGAATGTTGAATGATACCGTATAAAAGCCCTGAGCGTGGCGAATTTCCATTTTACTGAAATCGCCATAGGCTAGATGTAGTCGCTGCTTAATATTATCTTGTGCCATTTTATTGCCAGGTCGTTTTTGATGAATATTAATATCGCCGACTGGGTTGCTGATTGTAAAGTGTAAATCGTCGCGTGTAGAGGCTATATCAATATTTACCGTACCGCCTTGCGTAAGTGGCTCGACCCCATGGTAGATAGCATTTTCAACTATTGGTTGCAAGATTAATGCCGGGACTTTAGTGTTTAAGCTTATACCTTCTTCTATTTTTAATTTAATAGTAAGCCGCTCTCCTAACCGCAGCTTCTCCATATTGATATAGCGACGCGTGAAATTGAGTTCCTCTTTTAAGGAGACCTGATCTTGATGTCCAAGTGAGGCGCGGAATAGATCTGCTAAATCCTCCACAGCTTTTTCAGCCATGCTGGGATTGGTAACCGTCAAACTGGCAATCGTATTCATACTATTAAACAGGAAATGTGGTCGAATTCGTGCTTGCAGAGCTTGAATGCGTGAGCGAGCTTCCACTTGGATATTTGACTTCCATTGGTGCTGCACATAAAAGTAGCGTAGCGCGACCGCAGAGACAATGGCGCTAATGGCCATATTGCGAACCAGAAAATCACTGTTTATTAGGGCTGGCAGCGTAGTCGACTGTAAATTTTCAGAGGGCGTAAACCACATCGCTACTGCGGTCACGATCAATGTCACGCTAAGGCTAAGCGCATAATAACTAATGGAGGCGATCGCAGGATGTAGCCCCTTTAAAATGCGGCGGCTTACACATAGGACCAAAATATTACCAAGCGCAATCCATTGCACAAATAAGGAAACTAAAGACAGATAGACCCAAAAATTCGCTCGTGAAGTGCCAGCGGCAAGCGATAAGATAAATGCCAGCAATTGTGCAATTAGAATAACTAGAAAGATTACCCGCGTATTGCAGAAATCTGGCAGAAACGTCCGTTCTGCGGAGTTAGCTTCAGCATTCTTGGCATGTTTTGATTCTGCTATGGCCACAATTAAATAAATTAAAGCTTGTGTGTCAGTCGAGTCGGTTTAGCCTAATGCTATACTGTTAATTTGTCTTTAGAAAATTAGTCTGATGAATGATAAAGGTTCAAAACTCTGGGGTGGTCGGTTTACAGAAGCCACAGATGAATTTGTCGAACAATTTAACGCATCTGTGGAGTTTGATAAACGACTTTATAAGCAAGATATTCTTGGTTCTAAAGTCCATGCTCAGATGCTCGTACGAATTGGTATCCTGAATAGCACGGATTGTGACAGTTTATTGCGTGCGCTCGATGCGATTCAAGCTGAAATAGAAGCAGGCTCTTTCCATTGGGATACCGGTTTAGAGGATGTGCATATGAATATCGAAGCACGTCTTACCGAATTGGTGGGTGAGGCTGGTAAGCGCTTACATACCGGGCGTTCGAGAAATGATCAAGTGGTTACCGATGTACGCCTGTATCTGCGAGATGCCATCGATGCTATTGATCAACAATTAGAAAAATTGCAGTTGGCTATTTTATCTGTAGCAAAGCAAGAAGCCGATACCATCATGCCTGGGTTTACTCATTTGCAGGTGGCCCAAGTCATTACCTTTGGGCATCACATGCTGGCTTGGTTCGAGATGATTTTTCGTGATCGAACACGCTTACAACAATGTAGAGTAAGTGTGAATTTTTTGCCATTGGGTGCGGCGGCGTTAGCGGGCAGTAGTTTTGCTTTAGACCGTGATTATGTGGCGCAACAATTGCACTTCACCGAGCTTTGTCACAATAGCTTAGATGCGGTTAGCGATAGAGATTTTGCCATCGAGTTTTGCGCTTTTGGAGCAATTTTATTTGCACACCTATCCCGCATGGCGGAAGAACTCGTGCTCTGGACTTCTACGCAATTCAATTTTATTGAGTTACCAGACCGTTTTTGTACCGGCTCTTCGATTATGCCGCAAAAAAAGAATCCTGATGTGCCAGAGTTGGTGCGCGGTAAGAGCGCGCGTGTCTATGCGAATTTATTTGCTTTGTTGACGCTGATGAAAAGTCAGCCACTGGCTTACAACAAAGATAACCAAGAAGACAAAGAACCTCTGTTTGACTCGGTAGATACTACGCATGATTGTGTCACGGTATTTGCCAATATGCTGCCGCATATAAAAATAAACCATGAGCGACTGTTGGAAGCTGCGCAACAAGGTTATGCAACGGCAACGGATCTAGCGGACTACTTAGTGCAAAGAAAAGTACCGTTTCGTGATGCGCATGAAGTGGTTGGTAAAACCGTGAAATATGCCATTGCCGAAAACAAGCAACTCGATCAACTCAGTTTGCAAGAGCTGCAAAGATTTAGTCCATCCATTGGCGAAGATGTGTTTGGCATTCTCTCCTTGCAGGGTTCTGTAGCTTCAAAGAATACCTATGGTGGTACTTCACCTAAACAAGTAGCGATACAGCTTAAATTAGCCCAACACCGTTTGCAGGATTTTAAAGCCAAACAAGCTCCGTAGTGCTATTGCCAGCATTGGAGTAACCAGGTGCGAATATCCGCGATCTCTTCTGCACAAACGGTGTGTGCACAAGGGTATTCTCGCCAGTCAATAGCAAATCCGAACGCTTCTAGAAGTTCGCGCGCACGCTGTGCAAAATTCAATGACACGACCTCATCCTGTGTTCCGTGGGCTAAAAAAATCGGTAATGATGGATCGGCATGTGCTGCGTAGTGCTGTAGCTGTTGGCGTAATGGCAAGTAACAGGACATCGCTAGTAGCCCCGCAAGTCGACGAGGATAAGATAAACCGGCATAAAGAGTTAATGCACCACCTTGTGAGAAGCCCGCTAAGACGATTCGATTTGCAGCGATGCCAGCAGCCACCTGCTGATCTATTAGTGCCGCAATTTTGACATTGATGGCTTCAACGCCTGTAGCATCCTCTTGGCTATCGAGGTTGAACCCATAAATGTTATACCAAGCCGGCATGTGCATGCCATTATTAAGACTAACGGCCTGAATCGGCGCATGTGGAAAGATAAACCGTGTACGCACAGACTTTGGTAGATTTAGCTGTTCTATAATGGGCTCAAAGTCATGGCCATTGGCACCCAGTCCATGCAGCCAGATGACGGCGCAATCGGGTTCGGTCTGAGTGTCTAGTTGGATAATAGAGAGAGTCAAGTGATGGAGGTTTCTTGATATTTTAAGTAAATTCTGAATAATCTGTCCTAACCAAATTTAATCTAGCAGATCAGAGCACGAAACAAGAAAATACGCCTCAAATATAATGTGGCTTATATCGTCATTTTATAGTTACATAAGTAATTATAAAATGACGATACATTCTTGTACCGCTGGAACCTCTGAATTGTTCAAAGGTTTCTAAAAAGGCCCCTATATAATAGCGCTATACAGAAAGAGTACAACGATGTCACAACTTAAACTATATTTTCTTGTTTTGGTTATGATCATTGTCACCACAGTCGCAGGCTGTGGCCAGACGGGCGACTTATATTTGCCGGAAGATGAGCCTCAACAAAAGTCTAAAGATCAATCCAATTAATTGAACTTAAACATCGAGCACGCTGAAAAAACCGCAGCTAATCTCACTGTGGCTTTGCTTGAATACGCAACACAATTTTCACCCAGTATAATTTTATTATGAATCCGTTTCAGTATCGTGACAGCTTGCTATTTGCAGAGGATGTAAATCTGCAAGAACTTGCGAATGCATATGGCACACCTTGCTATGTGTATTCTAAAGGTGCAATTGAACATAACTATCGAGCCTTTGCGAGCGCATTGCAGGAATGGCCGACATGTATATGTTATGCCGTGAAAGCCAATTCAAATCTTGCCGTATTAAGTTTACTGGCCAAGCTAGGTGCGGGCTTTGATGTCGTTTCCATTGGCGAGCTTGAACGAGTCGTGCGTGCAGGAGGTGATGTTAGTAAAGTCGTATTCTCTGGTGTCGCCAAGCGTTCTGATGAGATTCGTCGTGCACTTGTCATTGGCATTCATTGTTTCAATATTGAATCGACTGCAGAGTTGCAGCGTTTAGATGCCATCACGCGAGAAATGGATATACAGGCTAATGTTTCTTTGCGTGTAAATCCAGATGTGAATCCCACTACGCATCCCTATATTTCTACAGGCTTAAAAGAAAATAAATTTGGTGTTGATATTGAGTTGGCATTAGATATTTATCAGCGAATTGAACAATGCAGTCACCTAAATGCAGTTGGGGTGGATTGCCATATTGGCTCGCAGCTATTGGAGTTGGCGCCATTTCAAACCTGCTTTGAGCGAATATTCGGCTTAATTGATCAATTAAATGCAATCGGTATTGTGCTACAACATGTGGATGTCGGTGGTGGATTGGGTATTCGCTATACACAAGATGACCAGGTTCCAAGTCATGCTGATTATGCACAGGTATTGGCGCCCTTCATGCGGGATAGAAAACTAGAATTATTGATTGAGCCGGGGCGCGCAATCGTAGGTGAGGCAGGCCTATTACTGACGCGTGTTGAGCACATTAAAAATACCAGCGCAAAGAACTTTGCTTTGGTGGATGCGGCCATGAATGATCTTCTGCGCCCGTCGTTATATTCTGCTTGGCATGAAATAAGTGCAGTGCAGAAAAGTTATGGTGCTACTGCGACTTACGATGTGGTGGGGCCGGTATGTGAAGCGGGAGATTTTTTAGGTAAAGATCGCCCACTAGCCATTCAAGAAGGCAGCTTACTGGCGATTCATGCCGCTGGAGCTTATGGATTTGTGATGGCCAGCAACTATAATTCGCGCGCTCGAGCCGCAGAAGTGTTAGTTGAAGGAGATCAGGCTTGGTTGGTGCGCAAACGAGAAACATTGGGTCAATTATTTGCCAACGAAATCATTCCTGATTGATGCAACGTTTACTTGAGCCTGAGTTAATGAATGACCTTGAACAGGTCACGGCTTATGCCAATGCAGATTTTGCAGCGGCACACAGTGCGATCATGGCGCAATTTCCGCGTTTATTCCCACATACTGAAGGACTGCATACGGTATTGGATTTAGGCTGCGGCACAGCGGATATTGCGATCCGGTTCGCACGTATGTACCCCAATTGTAAGATAGATGCCGTGGATGGTTCTGCAAATATGTTGGTGCAAGCGCAGACATTTATAGAGCGCGAATCTTTGCAAGATCGAATCATACTTCATCATCAATGTTTACCTGGTTGTGAGTTACCAAACAAAAATTATGATGCCATTGTGTCAAATAGCTTGCTGCATCATTTGCATGAGCCGCAATACTTATGGCAGACCCTAAAACAATATGCAACGGCCAAAACCGCGATCTTAATATGTGATTTAATTCGGCCTACCTCGCAACAAGCTGCAACTTTGCTGGTTGAACAGTATGCAGATAGTGAACCTGAAATATTGCGTCGCGACTTTTTTAATTCCTTGTTAGCTGCTTTCACGCTCGATGAAGTGCATGCGCAATTGAGCGCAGCAAACTTACCTGGATTGCAGATCGAACAAATTAGTGATCGTCACATGCTAATTCACGGTTACTTACCATGAGCCCGAAGCCGATTTCTGTGTATAAGTTGCCCAGTGATGAAGAAATGACCATTTTGTTTGAGAATATGAACAGTATTGCAGTAGTTGGTTTGTCACCTAAACCATATAGACTTAGTCATCGTGTTGCTAAACATATGCAAAAGTTTGGATTTGATATTATTCCAGTGCGTCCTGCAGTTACGGAAATTTTAGGCAAAAAGGCGTATAAGTCTTTGCAAATGATTGCTTTGCAAATTGATGTGGTAAATATATTTCGATCTCGAAAGAATGTAGCCGAAATTATTGATCAATGTATAGACAGAAAAGTGAAGACAATTTGGCTGCAAGAGGGTGTTGTAGATGAAGAAAGTGCAGTCAAAGCCTGCAATGCAAATATTTTAACGATAATGGATAAGTGTATTTACAAAGAGTATGTGCGATTAATGAAGTAGCGTTTGCAGTACTCTAAAGAATATACTTAACCTAATGGTTTAATTTACAATTTTGAAACATCCCACAAACTTATAGTTGTCATGCAATTACAATTTGCAAAAATGCACGGATTAGGTAATGATTTCGTCATCTTTGATGCTGTAAATCAAGATGTGCAACTTTCTAGTGAACAACTACGTTGGATTGCAGATCGAAATTTAGGTGTAGGGTGCGATCAAATTTTAGTCGTAAGATCTGCAAATGAGATTGATATCGACTTTAATTATCAAATCTACAACGGCAATGGAGACGAAGTTGAGCAATGTGGAAATGGTGCGCGTTGCATCGGAAGGTTTGTAGAGCTCAACGAATTAACAAACAAAAGCTCAATCAATATAAAAACGATTAGTGGTGTATATCGTATCAATCTGCGCGATGACGGTCTTGTTACTGTCGATATGGGCGCGCCTGTATTTGAACCAAAAGAAATCCCGTTTACAAGTGCAACCATTTCGCCAAGTTATACGCTTGATGTCGAAGGGCAGCAGATTGAAATAGGCGCGGTATCTATGGGCAATCCACACGCAGTCATTCAAGTAGAAGATATAAATAATGCACCCGTTACCACTTTAGGCCCCAAAATCGAAGCACACTCAATGTTTCCGAATAAAGCTAATGTTGGCTTTATGCAGGTACTGAACGCACAACATATCGCGTTGCGCGTGTTTGAAAGAGACGCGGGCGAAACCAGCGCATGTGGCACTGGAGCATGTGCTGCAGTTGCAGTAGGACAAGCTCAGAACCTACTTGATGCAGAAGTAACCGTAGAGTTACCTGGAGGCAGCTTGCAAATTGAGTGTAAAAATCCACGCGAGTCAGTGTTCATGACTGGTCCTGCGCAATTAAGTTTTGAGGGGAGCCTAACTTTATGACTACACAAACTAAGCCCGATATTACAGCAAGCGAAGAGATTACAGTTGCTTCACCAAAATTTGCTCGTGAAGATGTGGCGTGTTACTTACGCACGCACAGTGACTTCTTTACACATCACTCTGAACTGATTGAAACCTTAACCATTCCACATGAAACGGGCGAAGCTGTTTCCTTGGTAGAGCGCCAGGTTGAGATGTTGCGTAATAAAAATAAGGAATTAGATCGAAAGTTGCATCAACTCATCACCGTTGCGAAAGATAATGAGAAGGTAAGTCGTCGCCTGCATGCATTGTCGTTGGCAATTATTTCAGTTAAAGGGTTTGATGAGACATTAACGGTTATCCAAGAGCTATTACATGCTGATTTTCCTGGCACTAAAGTTAATTTGCTCTTATTTGAAGCATTGCCAAGCACAAAGGCACAGGATTGCAACCCTATAGAAGCCTCGGTGTTGAAGTCTAAAATGGTGCAAGACCTATTTTCGAGTCGTCGTCGCGGGGTCGCGTTTCTCACGAAGCGCCAAGTCGAAAATGTTTTTAATTTTAAGGTCGAAGGAGATAAAAAGTCCATCCGCTCCTCAGCAGCTGTGGCGTTGAAGAAACAACAGCAACTAGGAGTATTGTTTTTAGGCAGTACGGATGCAAATCGTTTTCAAAGTGGAATGGGGACGTTGTTTCTCGGTAACTTAGGCGAAATCATTGGTGCAAAATTGCAGCAATTCGTCGTTAGTTAAATTTAAGTAGTAACATTCGGCGCAAAATTACAGCCATTAATTTCCACCTAGTATTGTTTATAAGCATTGATGCAAAGTTGCAACAATATGTAACCACCTTGCATTATAGTTGTTTAGTCATATAAATGCGGTTACATTTCCATCTATAAGGGAATGGTGTTACCTTTGCTATTATCTAAATATTATAAAGTGTGTTTATGGTGATAGTAACCAGTCCAGCAACCACTCAAGAAATTTTGAAGCGTTATTTGCGTTACTTGCAAGATGAACGCAGATACTCACCCTCTACCGTAGATAGCTACCAGCGCGATCTGCATCAATTCATAGATTTTATTAGCGCCATTAATGTTACAGACTGCTGCGAAGTAGATAGTTTGCACGTGCGCAACTTTGCGGGGTCGCGCCGTCGTCGAGGAGTTTCTGCCCGCAGTTTGCATCGCTCACTCAGCGCCGTTCGAGGGTTTTATAAATTTTTGCAGCGTGAGCAATTGGTGGAAAATAATCCCGTGGCAGATGTAAGTGCGCCCAGCATTGAGAAAAATTTACCTGACTTGTTAGATGTAGACGAAATTAACCGCTTATTAACGCAAGGCCCACAAAACCCACTCAAGTTACGCGACTACGCCATGATGGAGCTAATGTATTCATCCGGTCTGCGGCTGGCAGAATTAGTTAGTCTAAATCTCGATGCGATGGATGTATCCCAAGGCCAAGTGCATGTGATTGGTAAAGGCAATAAGTCTCGATATCTGCCTGTAGGTACTGCAGCTTGCAAGGCGTTGAGGCGTTGGTTAGAGGCACGCCCTAATATTGCAGCTGAAAATGAGTTAGCGGTATTTGTAAATAATCGTGGTAAGCGACTATCACCACGCGCGGTACAGCAACGTATGGCGCAATTGGGTAGAGAGCAGGGCCTAGATAAGCATGTACATCCGCATATGTTGCGGCACTCATTTGCAAGCCACTTATTAGAATCGAGTGGTGACCTTCGTGCCGTACAAGAAATGTTGGGTCATGCTGATATTAGTACTACGCAAATCTATACACATTTAGATTTTCAACACCTTGCGCAAGTCTATGATCGTGCCCACCCGCGCGCCAAAAAACACAATCAAACAGAAAAACCTACATCTCAAGACGAGTAAACCGCACTTTTGTTCTAGTAATTAATCTTTTGTTTTTTACCTTGGCCTTGAAAAAGATCCATCGCGGCTTCATGTACAATGTCTGCACGTAATCTTTAAACCTATTCAAAATTTATATTCATGGAACAATTCAAAGGCACTACCATCATTTCGGTGCGGCGTAATAGCAAAGTAGCACTTGGTGGAGACGGCCAAGTCTCACTGGGTAACACCATTATGAAAGGCAATGCGCGTAAAATTCGACGTCTTTATAATGATAAAGTGATTGCAGGATTTGCGGGCGGTACCGCCGATGCGTTTACCTTGTTTGAGCGTTTCGAATCTAAACTGGAACAACATAACGGTCAACTTACGCGTGCAGCCGTAGAGCTGGCCAAAGATTGGCGTACTGATCGTATGCTACGTAGGCTTGAAGCATTGTTGGCTGTAGCAGATGAATCTGCTTCACTAATTATCTATGGAAATGGCGATGTCATTGAGCCGGAAGACTTTCTGGTTGCGATTGGTTCGGGCGGTCCCTTTGCGCAAGCGGCTGCAAGGGCGTTATTAGAAAATACAGAATTGAGCGCAAAAGAGATTGTCGAAAAGTCTTTAAATATTGCCGCCAATATTTGTATTTATACCAATGCGAATATTTCCATCGAAGAATTATAACTATTACAAAGTAGTACAGTCCCATGTCAAACATGACACCACGAGAAATTGTTCAAGAGCTTGAAAAGCATATTGTTGGCCAGGATGAGGCTAAGCGTGCAGTCGCCATCGCCTTGCGTAACCGCTGGCGTCGGCTGCAATTACCCGAAGAATTGCGCATAGAGATAACTCCCAAGAATATTTTAATGATTGGGCCAACGGGTGTGGGTAAAACTGAAATCGCACGTCGTTTAGCGCGTCTTGCAAATGCTCCGTTCATTAAAGTTGAAGCAACAAAATTTACTGAAGTTGGTTATGTGGGTAAAGAAGTTGACTCGATCATTCGGGATCTTGTAGATACGGCAGTAAAAATGGCGCGTGAAATTGCCATGGAGAAAGTGCGTTATCGAGCTGAAGAAGTGGCAGAAGAACGCATTTTAGATATTTTAGTGCCGCCAAGAGTAGATCCACTCGCTGAAGAAAAATCTGAATTCGCCAGTGAGACACGGCAAAAGTTTCGTAAAAAATTGCGCGAAGGTGATTTAAACGACACCGAGATAGAAATCGAGGTAACTGCCATACCTGTCGGCATAGAAATTATGACACCGCCTGGCATGGAAGAAATGGCGAGTCAATTACAAGGTATGTTTCAAAATATCAATACCGGTAAGAAGAAGACACGCAAAATGCGAATCGAAGATGCCATCAAAGCTATTATTGATGAAGAAGCACATAAATTAGTCAATGAAGAAGAGCTAAAAGCGAGTGCGCTAGAAAATGCTGAACAAAATGGCATCGTGTTTTTAGATGAACTTGATAAAGTTGTAAAAAATAGTGAAACCAGTGGTGCAGATGTGTCGCGTGAAGGTGTGCAACGTGATTTGCTGCCGTTAGTAGAGGGCTGCACCGTTAACACCAAATACGGCATCGTTAAGACAGACCACATTTTATTTATTGCTTCAGGCGCGTTCCATGCGTCTAAGCCTTCAGATCTAATTCCAGAGCTACAAGGTCGTTTGCCGATACGAGTTGAGCTTAAAGCGCTCACTACCGATGATTTCGTGCGTATTCTAACCGAGCCCGATGCTTCATTAACAGAGCAGTATACCGCCTTATTAGGCACAGAAGGCGTGACGGTGGAATTTACTGAAGATGGGGTTCGTAAAGTTGCGCAAATTGCACATGATGTAAATGAGTCTACGGAAAATATTGGCGCACGTAGATTACATACCGTGATGGAACGATTATTAGAGAAAATATCATTTTCAGCACCGGATGAAAGTGGTGCAAAAATTACCGTTAATGCGGATTTCGTCGATGTTAATATTGGTGAGCTAGTAAAAGACGTGGATCTGAGTCGCTATATTCTTTGAGGGCTCACAAAAGATTTATCCACCTTTTATTCGAGTTGTTTAATGCTCACATAATTGTGACGGTGCCTAGCAATCTCTTTATTGATACACTAGGTGTACACCAGACATACAAA
>JAPUHH010000063.1 GCA_027297825.1 Gammaproteobacteria bacterium | reverse complement strand
CGTAATGCCAAACGGGATACCATTTTATGGCGAGGTTTTGTAAAACAATGATTGGATGACCAACCGAAACTTCTGCGAGTAAGTAAACAAGCTCGGGGGTAAGTTCATAAGCAAGCATTCCGCGTTTGCGAACTGCAGCTTGCATCTCTATTTGAAAGCTACCTTTTAGATTGGGAGTAAAAACGTCTTTAGCAAGTTCATTAGGCGTTAGTTTATTGCCATAAAAGTTTATCGCCATGGCTAGGGCGGCAGGCCCGCAATGAAATTGTTCTTGTGGGTAGAATGGTGCATTTTCAATTAAAGCTTGCTTGGGGAGATCATCAGGCCTTTTAAGCTGCAACTGATTTGTTTGCGGGGAAACGCATGCAGCAAGCGTCAATGCGCAAATTAAAATGCCCACAAATAAGCGGGCATTTTTCAACGAGATGAGATGCTTGCTTAAAGTCAAATTCCAGTGAATATATCTGTTACTCCTGCTAATTCAAGAATTATTAATACCAGACCTATAATCAGCAAGGCGCCTAAAAAGCCCCCAGCTGGTTGTTCATTAAACTTTTCGGCAAGCAGTCGTGCTTCTTTATCTGTTAGCACATCTACCCTTTGTTGTGCCTGCTCCACGGTTAAGCCATTGCCTGCAAGCAAGCTACGCACTTCATCACGCGCCATTAAGGAGCGTAAATTTTCGCGGTCTATTTGAACTGATTGTTTGGTAAATGATTTATCAGTGCTGACCATTCCTGCATACGATGGTGCAACTTGAAAGAAGGCAATTAACATTGAAAGTAAAAAAGTTAAAAGATGTGTAGTGCTCATTGAACTTTCTCAGAATAAATTATAGTCCAGTGAATATGTCGGTAATACCCGCCAACTCTAAAATGATGACGACTAAAGCAATGACTAATAAAACCACAGCTGCATCACCTGCGGCTGGAAGCTGTTCAAAATTTTGCGCTAGCTGCCTTACTTCAGAGTCAGTCAAGGCTTCAACACGCTCCTGCGCTTGCTCAACGGTCAGGCCGTTATGTTGTAATAGCGTGCGTACTTCGTCTCTATTCATGAGTGAGCGAAGATTGTCACGATCTTGTTGAATGGTTTGTTCGGTTAAAAATCTGTCTGTACCGATCATGCCGGCAATGGCAGGCGCAGTTTGTACAAATGTAAAAGACAACATTAGTACATAGATTAAAGTTTTACTAATTCGCATGCTGGGCTCCTCTAGTTAGCATTTGCCTTAATATTGTTGGGGTTTAAGCGAGTGAGGTCAAGTCTAATTTAAATTTGGTAGGGATCTATAAAGACAGCCTGCTTATGACACTTTTATGTGGCTCTCAGTTCTTTGAGAAGACGACTAAATGCTCAAGATCTAAGGATATACCAATGGGTTCACCTAATGGATGATTGTGGTGGCTGGGGGCGTAGCACAGTACATGATTGCCACTTTGTAGGCGTAGCTTGTACAGAAATTCAGCTCCGCGGAAGCGTTTTTCTTCCACTATAGCGGTCATGGGGCTGCTGTCGTCATGTGGAATATCATCGGGTCGGACTAATAAATCCACTTCTTCGCCGGCAGAAAAAGAAGGGCTCAAAGAGCCTTGCACTTGCCCAAATTCGGTATCAAGTGTGGAAGCATCAATAATGGTTGCGGGTAGCATGCTACCCAGTCCTACAAAGTCCGCTACAAACCGTGTTTTCGGCTTGTGGTAAATGTTATAGGCGCTATCCCACTGAGCGATCTGCCCATCTATCATCACACCAATTTCATCCGCCATTGCAAAGGCTTCATGTTGGTCATGGGTGACAAGAATTGCGGTGACATTTTCATGCTTAAGAATTTTGCGTACTTCGGTTGCGACTTGTTCGCGCAGATCGGGGTCAAGACTGGAAAAGGGTTCATCGAGCAAAAGAATTTCGGGCTGTGGGGCTAAGGCGCGCGCTAAAGCTACACGTTGCTGTTGTCCACCCGATAACTGGTGTGGGTATTTTTTTCCTTGATTGTTTAGCTCTGTGAGTTCTAGCACTTGTTGGGTGCGAGTGCGTTTTTCATTATTGGATAAAGCTTTAAGTCCAAAGCGGATATTTTGTTCCACCGTAAGATGTGGAAACAAGGCCAAGTCTTGGAACATCATGCCGATGTGTCGTTTTTCCGGTGCGAGCTTAAACCCAGTTTTGCTAAATAGTTTTTTATGCACAAAGATTTCACCACTGGAGATGGGTTGAAATCCTGCTAGTGCGCGTAACAAAGTTGTTTTTCCACAACCACTCGGTCCTAAGATAGAGGCAATGCGACCTGGTTCTAACTGCAAGGAAACATTTTGAACAATTTTTTTATGCTGCAATTCAACGCTTACTTTGCGCACATCAAGCCTAAGCGCCATGTTCAACTCCGCTTTTTGTTAAGGATCGATTTAAAATTAAAATTGGTAGGATGCCGACGACCACAATCAGCAGTGCCGTGCATGCAGAGTCAGCTAAGCGTTCATCAGAGGCAAGTTCGTAGGTGCGCACAGCAAGAGTATTGAAATTAAAAGGCCGTAATACTAGCGTTGCAGGCAATTCTTTTATTACTTCTACAAATACCAGTAATGCTGCAGTGAGGATGCCGCTGCGGATTAGTGGCAGATGTATGTTTCTAAATCGATCAAATGTTTTGTGCCCAAGTAGTTGAGCTGCGTCGTCAACACTGCGATGAATTTTTGATAAACTTGCTTCAACAGAATTAAGACCAATCGCAAGAAAGCGCACTACGTGAGCAAATATTAATGTGGCTAATGTGCCCGTTAATAGTAGACCGCTAGAGATTCCAAAACTATTCTGTAGCCACGCATCGATTGAATTATCTAACCATGCAAAGGGAAGTAACACTCCAACGGCAATAATAATTCCTGGCACTGCATAACCCATTGCACTGATGTTAACGATATAAGGAATGATGAATTGTGTGCTAACTCGCTTGCCGTAGGCAAGTAAGGTTGCTGCAAGCACTACGATGAATGCTACCATTACAGCGAGTCGAATAGTATTGAAAACCAGTGTAATAAAAGAAGCATCGATTATTTCGGGTGCAGTTTGCATGCACCAGGCACTGAGTTGAGCGGCAGGAGTCACAAAGCCTAATATTATTGGTACGCTGCAGAAAAGCATGGCAAGAATCGATTTGCCGCCAGATAGAGGATAGCGCCAAGCCTTCTTTGTTTGGACTTGGTTTTGATACTTGGCGGACTTGCGTGAATAGCGTTCAATTAAAATAACAGCAAATACGCATAGCAATAAGATGCTAGCGAGTTGTGTTGCCGCAATGCGATCACCTAGGCCAAACCAAGTGCGAAAGATGCCAGTAGTAAACGTCGATATGCCGAAATAATGTACAGTTCCATAATCTGCCAAAGTCTCCATAGCGACCAGGGTTAATCCTGCAATGATGGCGGGGCGTGCCAAAGGGATCGCGATGGAGAAAAAAGTTTTATGTAAGCCCACGCCAAGTATATGACTGGCTTCGCGAAAACTTGCGGACTGCTCGGAGAATGCGGTTCTTGCTAATAAATACACATAGGGGTACAAAACCAAAGAAAGCATAGTGATCGCGCCGCCTAAAGAGCGGATTTGAGGGAACCAATAATCACCGTATTTCCATGCAAAAATATTTCTAAGATGAGTTTGCACCGGACCTGCAAAATCAAGCATACCAGTATAGGTGTAGGCAATAATGTAAGGCGGAAATGCTAACGGTAGCAATAGTGCCCAGCTAAAAAATTTTCGCCCAGTAAATTCACATACGCTACATAACCAGGCCATAGGCACGCCAATAATAAGCGTGCCAATACTTACGCCAAGTACTAATAGTAAAG
>JAPUHH010000062.1 GCA_027297825.1 Gammaproteobacteria bacterium | reverse complement strand
GATGCTTACACTATCACTGTCGCTGATCAAACGTTGAATCTTTATTACACGGGTTCCAATCACGAGGTTGGCAATATAATCATCTATTCTTCGCAACAGAAGGTGTTGATGATGGTAGATATCGTTTGGCCGGGTTGGGTACCGTTTCAATCGATAGGTGTTGCTGATCACATTCCAGGTGTTATTAAGGCGATGGATCAACTTCTCACTTACGATTTCGATATTTATATTGGTGGTCATGCTGACCGCTTAGGCACGCGACAAGATATTGAATTACAGAAGGCATATATCATTGACCTGCAACAGGCGGCGATACAGGCTTACAAGGAAGTCGATTTCAATAAATTAATAAATGACTTTGGCTGGGAGCAGCGTTGGAGTATGTTTGATAATTATTTCGGCCAACTGAGCAACAATTGTAGTCGCAAAGTCGTAAGGAAATGGAAAGATAAACTTAAAGGCGCGGAAACGTTTACTCCATCCAATTGCAAGAGCATCGCGTTCTCAATATGGATGGATTGATAAAAAAATAAAGTAATTAGTACGCATGCTACGAATTATCCAGATGGTTGATAATTTGCTTGTAAAAAATCGGGTATTTATAATATCTATATTCATTGAATATTTTGGGTGCTTGGTAATGTACTGACTAAGTAGGGCGAAATTGCATTACATGGTGTTTCTCTCAAAATCAACTATCATTAGGGGGATAAGATGCAGAGTCGTGATAATTGTTATCCTATTTTTAAAAGAACCTCTGAAAAAATCATCAAGGACTTGTCAGAGACCGTGAACTAAGGATCTATTTTTTAGATTGATAATATTTCTAATCATTTTTCAAAAATAAAAATGATAGCAATTCACTGTAAAGTAGAGAGCTCTGAGTCAATCAGAGTTTCTTTAGAGATACTATTTAAATCTCTGAGGAGCATATTCCACACTTGCGGAGGGGATGATTATTTTTACGTGAGTGACTGGAGTATCTTATGGTTTAGAATTACATTTTAGTATGGTTTACAATAGATCTATGGAAACCATCATTCCCTTAGTTACTACCAGTTTCAGTCAACCTGTACGAAAGTCACGGTTAGTAGCTCGACCGACTATGTTGAACAAACTAATTGAAGGAAGCGATAAAAAGCTGATGTTGATCCAGGCTCCTGCGGGATTTGGTAAAACGACACTGGCGGGAGACTTTTTCGATTCATTATCAAATTCAGGAAAATTAGTAGCCTGGCTAAGTATTGATGCTAATCATAGCGACCCTGTCTTATTATTGCGCTATCTGGTTGCTGCTATACGCACTGTCGTTCCAAACTTCGGCGAAGCGGCTAATACTTTATTAAATCTCCAGTCCAGGGTTCGTTATACATCAATTGTCATGACCTTAGTTAATGAGTTGCAGATCTTAAAAGATGATTTGTACTTTATAATAGATGACTTTCATTTTGTTTTAAATCAAGAATCAAATGAGATGATGTGCGAATTGGTAACGAAAGCGCCTTCTATGTTTCATCTATTGATTGTCACAAGAGAAACACCACATTTCCCCCTTGGTCGTTTGCGGGAACTTGATCAATTACTGGAATTGATTGCTGAGGATCTAAAATTTACGGCAGCAGAGGTAAGAGAATTTTGCTTACTTGAAAAACTGGAACTTTCTGATGAGGACCTCGACCGATTAAATAAAAATACAGAAGGATGGGCAGCGGGTTTGCAACTAGCGGTGATCGCAATGCGTAATCGCAAAAACGTTTCTAAGTTTGTCAATTCCTTTGCCGGTGGTCATCGCGCTATAGTTGAATTCCTTTCAGAAGATGTGTTAAGCCGACAGCCGACTGACGTTCAGGACTTTCTTATAAAAACATCCTTGATGGATCGAATTTGTGCAGAGCTATGTGATGATTTGCTCGGCATTCAAGATTCGGCGCAGATGTTACACAGGATCGAAGATGCAAACTTATTTCTTTTTCCTCTCGATGATAGTAGGACATGGTACCGTTACCATCATTTATTTTCAGAGTTTTTACAACAGACTCTTAAAGAACAGCATCCATCACTAGCAAAAAAGTTGGCACTTAAAGCGAGTGTCTGGTTTCGAGAAAGAGGCTTTTTAACTGAATCAGTACAGTATGCTTTTGCAGCTGATGATACTGCATATGCATTAAAATTATTGAACGAAACATCAGAAACAATATTTGCCTCCGGCCAGTTCGCTACCTTGAATAAATATATTGAATGTATACCCGAATCAACGCTTGCTGATTACCCCTGCTTACAGTTGGATCGGGTATGGTTCTATACACTTAACTGGGATTTTGAAAAAGCACAACATATTCTCAATAATGTTAAAAGTCTAGGTTCATTGGGTGCAGTTGAAAATGCTGATAAGAAATGGCTCGATCAGAAAATATTACATCGTGAATTCATGCTTGCCTTATTTACAGATCAGATGACTTTGGCAGAAGATTTGATTAATCAGTGGTTGGATATATCAGATGGGCAAAATTTATATTTGAAGGCTTCTGCTAAGACATCATTACTTTATGCCCGGCGAGAGCAGTATGATTGCCGCCATATAGGTGAGCAGGCCACTGTTATACGCCCGCTGTATATTAATGGTGATGCTGAATTTGGGACGGTTTGGCATGATTGTATCGTCGGACCGGCATATGTATTGTCCGGTAATCTTGAACGGGCCGCAGAAATCTACACAAATGCTATTCAAACAGCGGAGAGAATCAATGGCAGCGGTTCTTCGCTGGCAGCAATGCCATCATTATTGTTGGCCGAAGTCCATTATGAACGCAATGAATTAGAAGAAGCGGAAGAGCTACTTAACAAGAATCTTGCTTTGGCTACTGATCTCGGATTTCTGGATCAGCTTATAGCCGGGTATATATGTAAATCCAAACTTGAATTTCTCCGCTCCGAATTCAAACAGGCTTTGAAGACACTGGATACCGGTGAAGAGATAGCAGCAGAGCACAGTTTTTTTCGTTTCCATGCAAATATACTTAATGAAAGGATCCGGCAATTGGTTTTAAGTGGACAATCGCAAGAAGCCTTTAGAATATTGCATTCTTCTCAGACATTTATTGCGAATGACGGTTTTGATCCAACTCTGGATGTAACTACGTCGAAAGAGGCCGTTGTACTGGCCTGGACCCGCGTAAACAATCTGACAGACCAGCGGGACGAGATAATTAGAGTTTTGCGTAAGTGGGTAAAGTATGTTGATCGTCTTGGTTGTTATCGTTCTGCTATCAGGTTTTCACTGGCTCTTGCATTAACATTACGGGCGGCAGGTGAAACTGTGTCAGCAAAACGTTACTTGCGACAGGCACTAATAAAAGCGTCCGTAGGTTCCTTTATCAGAACATTTATTGATGAAGGACCGACCATGTGCCTCATGATTAAAGATCTGATAAATAAAAGTGATATTAGTAACAATGATGCTGCGAGCTTACATTGTAGACGGCTGGTACAAATTTACGGTAGTAATCTTAGTCAAATCCGGGATAACCAGGATATTCTCGTTGAGCAAGAATATGGAGTGGGAACAGTAATTGAACCATTGAGTGAGCGTGAATTAGAGATATTGAAATTAGTTGGCATTGGGATGGCTAATCAGGAGATCGCCTCCCAACTTGGTTTGAGTTTTGCCACTGTTAAATGGTATTTACAACAAATATTCGGCAAACTTAACGTACACAGGCGCTATTCTGCTGTAAATCGGGCTAAGCAATTAGGAATTATGTAACTGTTTAGGGAAAAAACGATACTGACAAGTTAAGTTATATTAAGTCACAATGGTGTGATGAAAACAACATCAAATCCGTACAAACGCCATTGATTTCCATCTGAAATAATTCAATATGCCGTAAGGCTCTACTATCGCTTTAATCTGAGTCATCGAGATATTGAAGATCTATTGGCTGAACGCGGTATTTGCGTAAGTTATGAATCTGTACGTTTATGGTGTAACAAGTTTGGACCACACTATTCCAAGCAGTTGAAGCGTCGACATCAAGGTTATGAAGATACATTTATTATTGATGAAGTCTTCGTGAAGATACGCGGAAAGCAGCAGTATTTGTGGCGAGCGGTTTACGAGGATGGTGAGGTGGTCGATGTATTTCTGCAAGCCAGACGGGATGGCGCAGCTGCTAAGCGTTTTTTCAGTCAGGCCACACAGTTCGCTTGGCTACCGTCCACCGGCTCCACAAACCGTGAT
>JAPUHH010000061.1 GCA_027297825.1 Gammaproteobacteria bacterium | reverse complement strand
CGAATTGGTTACAGTATTGAGGAAGTTTTTGCATTGTCCGCTATAGATCCGTGGTTTCTTGCACAGATCAAACAGTTGATAGATGTGGAAATTGAAATTTCGGCACGGAATTTAAATGCTTTAGATGAAGTTGCACTGCGTAAAGCAAAGTGCAAAGGATTTTCAGACCGCAGGTTGGCGAAGCTATTGCAGTGTAACGAAGAGGAAGTTCGCACTGCCCGACATGCATTCAAGATTCATCCGGTTTATAAGCGTGTTGATACCTGTGCAGCAGAGTTCGCGACTAGCACGGCTTATATGTATTCAAGTTATGATGAAGAGTGCGAAGCAGAGCCGACTAAGAATAAAAAAATAATTATATTAGGTGGCGGGCCCAATCGTATCGGGCAAGGCATTGAATTTGATTACTGTTGTGTGCATGCAGCCTTCGCATTGCGAGAAGATGGGTTTGAAACCATCATGGTGAATTGTAATCCTGAAACTGTATCTACCGATTACGACACTTCGGACAGATTGTATTTTGAGCCGCTAACTTTAGAGGATGTTTTAGAGATTGTGCGCGTAGAGCAGCCGCATGGTGTGATTGTGCAATTTGGTGGCCAAACGCCATTAAAATTAGCGCGCGATTTAGAGGCTGCCGGTGTTCCTATAATCGGAACTTCACCTGATTCGATTGATCTTGCTGAAGATCGTGAGCGTTTTTTACAGCTTGTGAATCAACTCGATTTATTACAACCACCGAATGCAACCGTAACCAGCTCGGAGCAAGCGATCGTTGCAGCAGAAAACATTGGTTACCCCGTCGTCGTACGTCCTTCTTATGTGTTGGGCGGGCGAGCAATGGAAATAGTTTATAACCAGGCCGATTTAAAGCGTTATATGCGCGAAGCAGTTAAAGTTTCCAATGATGCGCCCGTACTGGTCGATCGTTTTCTTGCCGATGCAGTCGAGGTCGACTTAGATGCGATTGGTGATGGTAAGGATGTATTCATTGGCGGCATCATGCAACATATTGAACAGGCAGGCATTCACTCGGGTGATAGTGCATGTTCACTGCCGCCCTACAATTTAAGTGATGCGGTGCAGGATGAGATGCGTGCACAAGCACGTAAGCTTGCGCTGGCTTTGCAAGTTGTGGGCTTAATGAATATCCAATTTGCGATCAAGGATGAAAAAGTTTATTTGATTGAAGTAAACCCGCGGGCATCGCGAACCGTTCCATTTGTTTCTAAAGCTACCGGTATACAGCTTGCAAAAATTGCCGCACGTTGCATGGTTGGAAGTTCTTTAGAATCACAAGATGCATTAGTTGAATACACGCCTGAATACTTTTCTGTTAAAGAGGCGGTATTTCCGTTCGTTAAATTTACGGGCGTAGACCCAATATTAGGGCCGGAGATGAAATCTACCGGTGAAGTAATGGGGGTGGGTGAGACTTTTGGCGAAGCATTTGGAAAGGCACAACTGGCTGCGAGTGCATTGCTACCTAGAAGTGGAAACGTATTATTGAGTGTGAGAAATGAAGATAAGCAGCAAGCAGTTGAAATAGCACGTCATTTGCATGAGTTGGGATTTGCATTAATTGCTACCAAGGGAACCGCTAAAATATTGACTGATAAAGGGGTAGAATGCTCTGCCGTAAATAAGGTTAGAGAAGGTCGGCCGCATATTGTAGACATGATTATCGATGGAAAAATTGATTTAATTGTTAACACGACAGAAGGTAAACAAGCTATAGCAGATTCGTTTACAATTAGAAGAGAAGCCCTACTGCATAAGGTGTGCTACACCACGACGATTGCAGGTGCATGGGCTTTAAAAGAAGCGATACAGAGTCGCGATCAATATAAAGTGTATCGTCTTCAAGATTTACATGCAGCTCGCATACATTAGTATTGTTTAATTATCATTTGAGCGGTAATTGTTGTGGTTGTATTTTGTCAAATTAAATTGGTTCGATTATGAATAGAGTTCCGCTTACAGTGCGTGGCGCAAAAATGTTGCGTGAAGAATTAGAAGAGCTTAAGCATGTAAGACGTCCTCAAATAATTGAGGCTATTGCGACTGCTCGTGCGCATGGAGATTTAAAAGAAAATGCAGAATACCATGCTGCACGAGAACAACAGTCGTTTACTGAAGGGCGTATAAAAGACATCGAAGGTAAGATCTCTAATGCTGAGATCATAGATGTAACAAAAGTCAATGCGAATGGCCGTGTCGTTTTTGGTACCACAGTTGTATTGGCGAATGAGGAAAGTGGTGAGGAATCCACTTATACAATCGTTGGCGAGGATGAAGCGGATATTAAAGAAAAATTGATATCGGTCACTTCGCCGTTTTCACGCGCTATGATTGGCAAAGAAGAAGGCGATCTTGTCACGGTGGATGCACCAGCCGGACAGAAAATTTATGAAGTGGTTGAGGTTCGTTACGGCATTGATTGACGTTGCTTTGCGCTTTAGAGATGCTTTTAAGATAAAAGTCATCTAATGCATTTATACGGGTATTTTCATCCTGGCATAATCTTATTATTGCGTTACGCAACAAATAGTGTGCATAAATTGTTTTGAGGTAATTAAATCTTTTTGAGCAGTAATAATTTCTCCTGCGAACCAATTACTTGGTCACACTAAGCCAATGCGTAGTAAAAATATCCTGCATGTTCTTAACTTAGCTGCATAAAATATAATGCGTAGTAAAGCTTGGATCAAAGAGCATCTTGATGACCCATTTGTAAAACGTGCGAATCGCGAAGGTTGGCGTTCTCGTGCGGTGTATAAATTACAAGAACTTGATGAAAAATATCATTTGCTACATGCAGGGATGAAGGTTGTAGATCTGGGTGCTGCGCCAGGTGGTTGGAGTCAATATGTTGCGAAGCGTAATGCTCAAGGCAAAAATATTGCAATTGATATATTGGACATGGATACCATTGTTAATGTTGATTTTCTTAAAGGTGACTTTACTGAACCTAAGCTGTATGAATCTTTACGCGAATGTGTGGGTCAAAACAAAATAGACCTTGTTTTATCCGATATGGCCCCCAATATTAGTGGCATAAATAGTGTTGATCAGCCTAAAGCCATCTATCTCGCAGAACTCGCCGCTGATTTTAGTTTGGAGGTATTAGCTCCTGACGGTTGTCTGGTAGTAAAACTGTTTCATGGGGCTGGATTTGATGATTATGTAAAAATGTTGCGAAGTCGGTTCTGTAAGGTATTGATTCGCAAGCCAGAAGCTTCTCGGTCTCGTAGCCGAGAGGTCTATGCCCTGGCTACTAAAATCAAGTTATAGTATTGTCAATTGATATAAGTATGTGGAATTTAAGTAAGAGGTATGCTCATTGAACGATATGGTTAAAAATTTAATGCTTTGGGCAGTAATTGCAGTGGTCTTGATGACTGTATTTAATAATTTTGCTCCTCGCCCAGAATCGCCGGCTAAACTATCTTACTCAGAATTTATAAAACAAGTTCATTTGAGCAATGTTAAGTCTGTTTTAATTAGCCCGGATAACCACCATATTCAGGGTAAATATCACAGTGGTGAAACCTTTGAGACTAATAGCCCCGATGATCCTGGTTTAATTAAGGATTTGTTCGACAATAATGTCGATGTTGGTGCGGGCGAAGCTAAATCCCGTTCATTGCTTCTCGATATTCTCATTAGCTGGTTTCCGATGTTGCTATTAATTGGCGTCTGGATTTTCTTCATGCGACAAATGCAAGGTGGCGGAGCTGGTCGTGGCGCGATGTCATTTGGTAAGAGCAAAGCGCGGTTGTTGGACGAAGATCAAATCAAAGTTACTTTTCAAGATGTTGCGGGTATAGAAGAGGCCAAAGATGAGGTTGCTGAGCTGGTTGAATTTTTAAGTGATCCTGGAAAGTTTCAAAAGTTAGGCGGCAAAATTCCGACTGGTGTTTTGATGGTGGGTTTGCCCGGTACCGGTAAGACACTGCTTGCAAAAGCCATTGCGGGTGAAGCTAAAGTACCTTTCTTTACTATCTCCGGTTCTGATTTTGTGGAAATGTTTGTAGGAGTAGGCGCATCGCGAGTGCGAGATATGTTTAGCCAAGCCAAGAAGCATTCGCCCTGCATTATCTTTATTGACGAGATTGATGCGGTAGGACGTCATCGTGGCGCAGGACTTGGCGGCGGTCATGATGAGCGTGAACAAACACTTAATCAGCTGTTGGTTGAAATGGATGGTTTTGATGGTAATGAAGGCGTCATTGTCATTGCTGCAACCAACCGTCCAGATGTTTTGGATCCAGCTTTATTGCGGCCGGGCCGATTTGACCGTCAGGTAACCGTACCGTTACCGGATATTCGTGGACGTGAGCAAATTTTAAAAGTTCATATGCGTAAAGTTCCTCTCGGCAAAGACGTGCGTGCTGATCTTATTGCACGAGGCACACCAGGTTTTTCAGGGGCAGATTTAGCGAATCTTATAAATGAAGCGGCATTATTCGCTGCGCGAGCCAATTGTCGCACCGTGGATATGGAGCAGTTTGAACGCGCTAAAGATAAGATCCTGATGGGCACGGAACGTAAATCTATGGTAATGAGTCACGAAGAGAAAGAGCTCACCGCGTATCATGAATCAGGGCATGCCATTGTCGGTCGTTTAGTGCCAGAGCATGATCCTGTCTATAAAGTAACTATTATTCCTCGGGGCCGTGCCTTAGGTGTAACCATGTTTCTGCCTGAAGAAGATCGCTATAGTCACAGTAGGCAACGCCTTGAAAGTCAAATTTCTACTCTACTTGGTGGGCGTGTCGCGGAAGAACTCATCTATGGTCATGAATCGGTAACCACGGGCGCATCGAATGATATAGAACACGCTACTGATATTGCACGTTCAATGGTAACCAAATGGGGCTTGTCAGACAAAATGGGTCCACTTTCTTATGGCGAGGAAGATGGCGAAATATTTCTTGGTCATTCAGTGACGCAACATAAATCCGTTTCCGATGATACCGCCAAATCAATTGATCAAGAAATTCGGCGCATCATTGATGGCAATTACGAGCGCGCCGTAAGTTTGATTAAAGAGAATATGGATAAACTCCATATGATGGCTAAAGCCCTAATGAAATATGAAACATTAGATAGCAAACAACTTGATGACATCATGGCAGGTGAGGAGCCGCATCCCCCTGAGGATTGGATGGATGATGAGCCAAGATCTGGCACGGCTGCTAAACAGCCAAGAGTTGATAACCACAAAGATTCAGATCCAATCGGCGGTCCTGCAGGTGAGCACTAAGTTGATGAATGCTTATGTCTTAGATTAAGCACATCAGCATGAGCAACATCTATCTTGTGAAAATGTCTGTTACAGCGAAGCTAAATGAAGCGAATCCATTTTCTATTTCGTTCTCAAGCATATAAAAAAGTGGTTTCGTCGTTTTGCGACTGAATAATGGCGCAGTTACTTTTCTTTTTTTATAAGATCAGTTTTAGCTTAATCACTGATAAAGAATTCTATGGGGCGTAAATACTTTGGAACAGATGGAATTCGTGGTCGCGTAGGCGATGGCGTGATGATGCCTGATTTTGTATTAAAACTGGGTTGGTCTATCGGACGTGTTTTATGCAGCGATGATAGAAACTTGGTTTTAATCGGCAAAGATACCCGTATCTCTGGTTACATGTTTGAATCTGCATTAGAAGCAGGCCTTTCCGCGGCAGGTGTGAACAGTCGTTTGCTAGGGCCGATGCCTACCCCTGCAGTTGCTTATTTAACTCGAACCTTACGTGCCGCTGCAGGCATCGTTATTAGTGCATCACACAATCCTTATTATGATAATGGCGTTAAATTCTTTTCAGCCGACGGTAAAAAATTACCAGACAGTGTAGAGCTGGAAATAGAAAATCAATTAGACCAACCGTTAGAAGTAGTAAGTTCTGATCAACTAGGAAAAGTGGAACGGATTAACGATGCAGCAGGTCGCTATATAGAATTTTGTAAAAGTACAATTCCAACACGTATCAAGTTAAACGGTTTAAAAATTGTTGTCGATTGCGCGCATGGGGCGACTTATCATATAGCACCCAATGTATTTACAGAGCTTGGCGCAGAAGTTATTAGTATTGCCTCGGAGCCGGATGGTTTAAATATTAATAGTGCATGTGGTGCTACAAACCCAAAAGCTTTGCGCATGGCAGTCATTGAGCATCACGCTGATTTGGGTGTTGCTATAGATGGCGACGGGGATCGACTCATCATGGTTGATCATGAAGGTGCAACAGTTGATGGCGATGAGCTTCTTTATGTTATTGCACAAGCGCGAAAAGCGGAAAATATTTTGCATGGTGGAGTTGTCGGCACCTTGATGAGTAATTTAGGGCTGGAACATGCTTTGCAAAAGCATGGCATTGAATTTAAGCGCGCTGCAGTAGGGGATCGATATGTAATGGAAATGATGCAAGAGCATTCTTGGCTTTTGGGCGGAGAATCTTCGGGGCATATAATTTGTTTGGATCGAACTACCACGGGTGATGCAATAGTGGCAGCACTACAGGTCTTGCAAATATTGGTGACTACAGGTAAAAGTTTACAAGAAATTAAATCTGGCATGAATAAGTATCCGCAGACACTAATTAATGTTCCTGTTGAATCGAAATTAGATATTAATAATGCACCAAACATTCAACAAGCTGTGAAAGATGCCGAGTCTGATTTGGCAGATTCGGGCCGTGTATTATTGCGTCCATCTGGTACAGAGCCTTTAATTAGAGTCATGGTAGAAGGGGTCGACGCTCCAAAAGTAAAGCAATTGGCTCAGCAGATTGCCAAACAAATCGAAGCTACTGTGTCAGCATCTTGCTAAGCTGTTTGTGTACAAAATGTTTGGACAGGGATGAGCCAAATAGAATTTGCCTATTGGGCTCGCGATCGGTAAGCTGCGCGCCTTTGTAGTTCAACTAAATCTACTTATATATGCGGCAACCATTGGTAGCGGGAAATTGGAAGTTAAATGGTTCTCTGGGAGCAATTTCAGAATTGCTGTCGGGTATTGGCGAGCAATTATCTGCAGTAAAGGTTGCAGAGCTAGCCATTTGTCCACCTTTTATTTATTTGGGTCATGTGCAGCGGCTAATAGGTAAATCTGGAATTTCATTGGGCGCTCAAGATTGTTCAGATCAAGATAGTGGTGCTTATACTGGTGAAGTCGCAGCGACCATGATTAAAGAATTCGGTTGTAAATATATCATTGTTGGACATTCGGAACGGCGACATATCTATGCCGAAAGTAACGATAGAGTAGCGAAAAAATATGAGCAAGTGAAAAATAGTCAGCTTGTGCCTATTTTGTGTGTTGGCGAAACTTTGCGAGATCGTGAAGATGGTCGTACAGAGGTGATTATTGCCCAGCAGCTTGATGCGGTCTTAGGGCGCATAGGGATAGATGGGTTTGTAGATGCTGTAATTGCCTATGAGCCCGTGTGGGCAATTGGTACAGGAGAAACTGCAACACCAGAACATGCTCAAAAAGTTCATGAGTATATTCGCAATAAACTTGCAGCAATAAGTAAAGATATTGCGGCAAATATTCGAATTCTTTATGGTGGTAGCATGAAGCCCGAAAATGCAAAGCAACTGTTAGAGCAAAACGATATTGATGGTGGCTTAATTGGTGGTGCAGCATTGAAGGCAAAAGATTTTATTGGGATCGCGCTTGCCGCAAATTAATTGTTTAGTTTTTAAATTAATGATTTATACATGAGAAAGAAATGTTATACAGCATATTAGTAGCCGTCGATGTTTTATTAGCCATTGGCATAATTGGTCTCGTGTTAATCCAACAAGGCAAGGGTGCTAGCGTGGGTGCAGCGTTTGGAAGCGGAGCTTCTGGCACTGTGTTTGGCTCACGTGGATCTGCATCATTTCTAACACGCGCTACTGCATTTTTAGTTGCATTATTTTTTATCAATAGTTTAGCGCTTGCATATTTAGCGAGCCATCGCCCGGTTGCAGAAAGTGTTATTACTACCACGCAAGAAATCACTGATGGGATGCCAGCGATTAAAAATGTTGTTGAGGATATTCCTAATGCAGACGCGCAGGTGCCTCAGATCGATATGGAAGCTACAGATTTACCAGATGTGCATGAAATGGAATCCGATGCCGCCACAGCTGCAGACAGCATGGAATCAATGAGTGAAAACTTAGAGCTTACTCCTGCGGATGTACCGGAGTAGAGCTTAATCAGAAGATTTATTCTATAGACTCTCTGGTCGTAATCCAATCCTTAAGACTATTAAGGAAATACAAACGCCATGACAATGGCAAATGAGATAATCGCAATACCTATTAGCAATGCATACATGTCGGATTGTTTGTCATCGTCTTTATCGGTCATTATTCGTTCTCCCTAGCAAATAAAATAAATAAATGGGTGTGAATGCTACTTTGCATCATGATCCCATGAACAATTTTGGTTGTCTATATGGTCATCTAGTAACCGATATATATTCTTAATGCCCTGTTGTTAAACGTATTTTTTAGAACTATTCTGTCTTATGTAGCTATCAGCGGAAAAAAATCCAAGTGCTAGTCTCTTGCGTTAATATGTTCTTAATCTAGCAAGCCGATGTGGCGGAATTGGTAGACGCGCTAGCTTGAGGGGCTAGTGGGGGCAACCTCGTGCCGGTTCGAGTCCGGCCATCGGCACCAAGATCTCGCACAATAGTATTGTGCGGAGTACTTGCTTTAGGCCTCACTGGGTTAGTTCGCACAATGTACTGTGTGATGCGCTTAGTGAGGGATTTGTGGTTTAACTATATTATGCATGGCTGCATGCATTGACTTTAAGCTTGGCACAACAGAGACTGAATTAAGAGTAATCATTTGAGGTCAGTCTGAGAGATATTCGAAATGATCGAAAACTATCTTCCCATACTTATTTTTATTGTGATCTCCGTCATCATGGGCCTCATCCCTATGTTGCTTGGACTTGGTTTAGGCCCGCGTAATAAAGATGCTGCAAAAGACTCACCCTATGAGTGTGGCTTCGAAGCCTTCGAGGATGCGCGAATGCCGTTTGATGTTC
>JAPUHH010000060.1 GCA_027297825.1 Gammaproteobacteria bacterium | reverse complement strand
CCATTCAATCAGGCTAATAGCATCAACTTCTGCGGATAAATCTCGAATTCCCAAATACTCAAGCTCATGCGGATCTTTCATACGATATAGGTCGTAATGATAAAGATTTACTCCTACAAAATTGTAAGTTTCAAGCAATGAAAATGTCGGGCTCTTTACAATACCCGTATGCCCAAATGATTGAATAAACCCGCGCGCAAAAGTAGTTTTACCACTACCTAGGTCGCCGATTAAATGAATAACCAATGGTGGCGCACAAAGATTTGCAATCTTCACACCCAATGCTTGCGTAGCAGATTCTCCTACTAACTTCATGATGCATTGACAAGTTTGCGTAATGGAGAAAACAAATCACTTGCTAACATTCCACGCATACCATCTTGCGCCGCGAGGTCTGCACTCTGTGCGTGTAGTTGCACCCCAAAACGTGCCGCATCATTAAGAGCAAGTCCTTGCGCGAGCAACCCTGCAATAATTCCCGTCAATACATCACCCATTCCACCTGAAGCCATGCCTGGATTTCCAGCCGTGCATATTGAAATCTGATCTGGCGACGCTACCAAAGTGCCACTGCCTTTTAGAACACATACTCCACCATATTGCTGTTGTATGGCTTGCGCAGACTCAAGGCGCTGTTGTTGTATTTCGTGCGTTGTGATTTTTAATAACCGCGCCGCCTCTCCAGAGTGCGGCGTTAACACCCATGATGGTTTTTGCAGCGGGTCTTTAGCTAACAAATTAAGTGCGTCAGCATCGACCACCATTGGTAAATCAAATTCTATAATGCGCGCGAATAAATTTTTTGCCCACTGGTTTTGTCCAAGGCCCGGGCCAACTGCCACGACAGTAGCGCGTTTGAGCAACGGATCTAGGTCACGCACATCTTCCACCCCGGCAACCATCATTTCTCGACATGTAGCCAATGCGGCCCCTGCATGTTGCGAAATGGTTGCCACCGAAACCAATCCGCAACCTGTGCGTGCAGCAGCTTCTGCAGCTAACATGACCGAGCCTGCCATACCTGCATTCCCACCAATGACGAGCACATGACCGAAGTCACCTTTATGCGCATCCGCATTACGCTTACCTAACAGTGAATGAAGCTCAGCTAACTTTATATTGTGACAAGTTGCAGACATCAATGCATAAACCTCGCTAGGAATCTGTAAATTATTAAAGATCACTTTACCTGAATAATTGCGACCCGTTCCGATTACCAACCCTAGTTTCATCCCCACAAATGTGACCGTAACATTCGCAATAACTGCTATCCCCAAAGGAATGCCTCGGTTCGCATCCAGCCCTGAGGGGATGTCAGCACTCAAAACCGGTGCAGCATGTTCGTTAATAAGACGAATTACGGCCTCAAACTCGCCCTTTACCGGACGAGCCAAACCTGACCCCAACAACGCATCCACAATAAGATCACAACTCGGCAATGACTGCGCATCAAATATGCTACACACACCACCATTTTCAATATATTCGTCATAGGCCTTTTTAGCATCGCCCATGAGTTTGGAGTGATCACCGACCTGTATCACCGTAACTTGCTTATTTGCTAACCATGCTAAATTTGCAATGATGTAGCCATCACCACCATTATTGCCAGTCCCTACCAGTACCAAAAGATGCTCCGCCATAGGCCAATCTTGCTGAATGACCTTAAATGCCGCTACCCCAGCCCGTTTCATTAGGGAGAAACTGGCTACCTTAAATTCCTCAATAGCGATACGATCTAACTCGCGCACTTGTTGAGTGAGATATATTTCTTGCGGACGCGTACACATTGCTAAACTATACGTAAGCTTAGTCATCAAAATTAGCACTAAATATTTTTAGCCTTCTATGCATCGACCCAGCCCAAATTTTTCCGAACTGACACAGCAAATTAAGTCCTGGGGTGTAGAACTTGGTTTTGATGCCGTTGGCATCACCAACACAGAGCTGGATGAGCACGAAACTCGTTTAATGAATTGGTTAGACGCTGGACACCATGGTGAAATGCATTATATGAGCAAACATGGCACTAAACGCTCACAACCTGAAAAATTAATTCCAGGCACACTGCGAATTATTTCCACACGCATTAACTATCAAGCCCCTGATGCAAAAAATGAAGAAGAGGTGCTGAATAACAACAACCAAGCATACATCTCCCGTTATGCACTAGGCCGAGACTATCACAAAGTGATTCGCAAGCGCTTACAAAAGCTAGCTGACCGTATCGAAAAAGAAGTGGGCCCATTTGGCTATCGCGCATTTGTTGATAGCGCACCCGTATTAGAAAAAGCCTTAGCTGAAAAAGCTGGATTAGGTTGGATTGGAAAACACACTAATTTAATTAATCGCGAATGCGGCTCATGGTTTTTCTTGGGAGAACTATATACCGACTTACCATTATCGCTAGATAAGCCGATCGAAAACCATTGCGGCACTTGCCATGCTTGCATCGACGTATGTCCTACACAGGCAATTATCGGCCCTTACAAGTTAGATGCAAGGCGTTGCATCTCTTATCACACTATTGAATTGAAGGAAGCCATCCCTATAGAATTTCGCCAAGCTATGGGAAATCGCATCTACGGCTGCGATGATTGCCAGTTATATTGCCCTTGGAATCGATTTGAGAAAAAAAGCCAGCTAGTAGATTTTGCCGTACGCAATAATTTAGACGCGCCCAACCTTGTTGATTTGTTTAACTGGAGCGAACAAGACTTTTTAAAAAACACCGAAGGTTCCGCAATTCGCCGTATTGGCTACGAATGTTGGCAACGCAATATTGCTGTCGCCTTAGGCAATGCTCCACGCTCACAAGCAACTATAAATAGTCTAAAAGAAAAACAAAACCATCCAAGTGAGTTGGTGCGAGAACATGTACATTGGGCACTAGAGCAACACGGTGCCCTATGAAGTTTTCTAAGAGTGTTTTTTATAAAAATTAATTAGCGCATTAGTAGAAGAATCTTGATCAGAAACGAAATCAGTATTTTGCATTTTTTCTAACAAGTTACTAGCAAGATTCTTACCAAGTTCCACGCCCATTTGATCGAAAGAATTGATATTCAGAACAATTCCCTGCACAAATACCTTATGCTCATACATCGCTAGCAACATGCCCAAAGTAAAGGGCGTTAAATCTTTTAATAGAAGGGTATTGCTAACACGATTGCCCGGAAACATTTTATGCGCAGCTAGCTGTGGATCATCATGCACTTCTTCAAGTGTTTGACCCAGCATTAAGGCTTGAGTTTGGCCGATCATATTGGCTATTAACATGTCGTGCTGTGCGCTATTTTCGTGTCCCGCTTTAGCAACTCCAATGAAGTCGCAGCTTACTGTTTGCGTGCCTTGGTGAAGAAGTTGAAAGAAACTATGTTGCGCATTGGTGCCAACATCTCCAAACACAACCGGTGCACTCGGTACACTCAACGGATTTCCGGCTCGATCCACATATTTACCATTACTCTCCATCACCAACTGTTGCAGATATGCGGGTAAATATTGCAGCCGCGCATCATAAGGCAACACAGCGTGCACAGAAGCCTGCAAAAAATGTTGGTTCCAAATCTCTAACAAAGCCAGCAATACGGGCAGGTTTTCTTTTGGCTGAGCTTTCTTAAAGTGCTCATCCATCGCATTCGCACCACGCAGAAGCTCTTTGAACGCAGGCATACCTACATACAGCACAATTGATAACCCGACCGCCGACCAAAGAGAATAACGACCACCAATTTCGTCCCACATTGGAAACACACACTCTTGGGGAATACCAAATGCAACGGCTTTTTCAACATTGGCAGAAACCGCAACAAAATGCTTTGCGCTAGTATTTTTTAACTGTTCATCCGCCGCCAACCAATTTTTTGCCGTATCCGCATTGGCGAGCGTCTCTTGTGTAGTAAAACTTTTCGAAGTGATAATAAAAAGTGTGCTTGCTGGATTTAACTTTTCCAATACACGATTGATTTCCGTAGCATCCACATTAGCGACAAAATGCACATTTAATCCAGTTTCTGCAAAACCTGATAGCGCATCACACACCAACATTGGGCCAAGATGAGATCCTCCAATGCCAATATTTACCACATCGGTAAAATCGCCAGCGCGCACTTGCTCAACGAATGCTCCCATGAGCTGCAGCACGTCGAGTTGATTTTTTGCCATTGCCGAAGTTGCATCATTAAGATCCCGTAATGCTGCATGTTGTACGGCGCGATGCTCCGTTGTATTAATCAGCTCTCCTGCAAACATCTTGTCGCGCCAGGATTCGACTTCGCATTCATAAAATAACGCTAAGAGCTTGTCTATGGTTTCTTCAGTAACTCGATTTTTTGAATAGTCTAATAAGAGTGAATCAATAGAATGTGAAAACACATCAAAGCGATTTGGTTTCTGCGCAAATAG
This sequence comes from Gammaproteobacteria bacterium, assembly GCA_027297825.1. Lineage (GTDB taxonomy): Bacteria > Pseudomonadota > Gammaproteobacteria > UBA4575 > UBA4575 > JAPUHH01. The sequence continues at coordinate 7,470 of JAPUHH010000060.1, read as the reverse complement.
CTCACGCAAAGTATGTCCCTGAATATCATGGGCATGAGTATGCAAGGATTGATAAGAAACTAATTCAGAAAGTGGCTTGCGCATGGAGGACTACCATACTAAATAAATGCACAAAAAAATAAGGGCGCCACATAAACGCCCTACATATTAGAAAACTACTTAGGTGCTAGTTAGAATCATCCGAAACACGCTTAAATTTTATAAGGTCCAAAACACCTAAATTAAAAAGATTCAACTGTGCAGCAATTGCAATGACAAACGTTAACACTACACAAAGTACAACTAAAACCCACATATTTGTCTCCTTACAAAGATATTAAAACTTTTACAAAGTATACTGATTTAGGTGATTTGTAACAGTATATTGTCGATCAAACGCGCCTTACCCAGCCAGGCTGCAGCTAAAATTACAATGAAATCAGTATCATAGCAGGCTTCCCCCAGATCCTCAGCAGCGCGGATTGCGACGTAATCTGGACGAAATCCGACCTTTGTAAGCTGTAGCATAGCCTGTTCCTGCAAGGCAATGTAGTCACGGCTCCCTTCTTCTATTTGTTTCTTCAGGCTGGACAGCACAGCATACAATTGTGGCGCTAGTATACGCTCGGCATCGTTTAGATAAGCATTACGTGAACTTAGCGCCAAGCCATCTTTTGCCCGTTGCGTGGAAACTTGTTCGATTTGTATCGGCAATCCAAGCTCTGCTACCAATTGCTTAATGATCACCAGTTGTTGATAATCTTTCTCGCCAAACACAGCGGTATCTGGAGTCACAACCGCAAACAATCGCGTTACCACTTCAACAATGCCATCAAAAAAACCAGGGCGGAATATACCGCACAATTGTTGATTCAATGGGATTTTGGGAACCGTAATTTGATTTTCAGCTGAATAAACCTCCTCATGTTCTGGTATGAACAGCATATCAACCAAGTCATGTTCTAAAGCGGCGATATCCTGTTGCAGTGTACGTGGATAATTCTGCAAATCCTCTTCTCGGTCAAACTGCAGAGCATTCACAAAAATACTGCAGACTATTTTTCCAGAAAATGTCTTTGCATGTTCTACTAATGCAAGGTGCCCTGCATGCAAGTTTCCCATCGTAGGAACAAATATAATTTTTTCGCCACACTCCTGCCATGCAGTAATTTGCTGGCGAAGTGCAGCAACCGTAGTAACCGTTTGCATCTGAGATCGTTAAGACGCTTTAACTCTAGTCTGGGAAACGTAGATTTTTAACATCTTGCACATAAGAAGTAATTGCAGTGGGGATATCTTTTGCATCGACAAGAAAGTTTTTGGCAAACTTGGGGGTAACACCCAAAGTCACTCCCAACACATCATGCAACACCAATATTTGTCCATCGCAACCAGGCCCAGCACCAATGCCAATCACTGGAATTGAGCTATTTTTGGTGATCTTGTCTGCGAGTCCATTGGGCACACACTCTAGCAACAACATATCGGCACCTGCCGCTTGCAAGTTCTCCGCACTGTCAAACAATTCCTTTGCACTCGCCGCGTCATTGCCTTGCATGGAATAGCCACCTAACTTATGAATATATTGTGGGCGCAAGCCTAAGTGCGCGCATATTGGGATTCCGCATTCGCTTAGCTCTTGCACAATGCTTACCTGTCTTGCTGAGGCTTCCAATTTAACCATTTGCACGCCACCAAGCTGAATCAAATCGGTGGCATTATCAAGCGCAAGCTCTACGCTGGTATAAGACATAAACGGCATATCTGCCATCACAAAAGCGTGTTGAACCGCAGAACTAACACATTGACTGTGGTAGATCATGTCATCCATCGTCACAGACACTGTGCTGTCTTGACCCTGCACCACCATGCCCAATGAATCCCCGACTAAAATTATTTCTACGCCAGCTTGATCAAGCAGCGCAGCAAAACTTGCATCATATGCGGTAAGGCAAGCAATTTTTTCTTCGCCTGCCTTCATCGCGCGTAACTGCGTTAGCGTTATATTTTTTATATTTCCTTGCACACTCATCTTGCAATCACTCAACCAGCAAATGGCAACGGATTAAAATAACGCTTGCCAGCCTCAGTGTTTAATATCTCTTCGAGTAATTGCTCGTAATCTTTATCATTATTTATAAAATCAATTTCGCTTGCGTTTACAATCAAACAAGGCGCATCTGCATAGTTGTAAAAGAATTTTGCATAGGCTTCATTTAGCTGTTCTAAATAAGCAGCTTCAATAAGTCGCTCATAGCCACGCCCACGCTTGCGAATGCGTTGCAGCAAAACTTCGATAGGGGCCTGCAAATACACAACCAAATCTGGTTTAGGCGCATCAATTGTGAGATGAGAATACACCTGCTCATAAAGCTCATACTCACTTGCATTTAAAGTGACCTGCGCAAACAATCGATCCTTTTCTATCAGAAAATCTGCCACCCGTACTGGTGAAAAAATATCGGCTTGCTTAAATTCTTGCAGTTGTTTCGTACGGCGCAATAAAAAATATAACTGCGTAGACAACGCCGCCTCTCGAGGATTCTGGTAAAAACGCTCCAGGAAGGGATTTTCCTCCACTTGCTCCAACAGCAAAGAAGAACCGAATTCATCGGCAAGGCGCTGTGCCAGGCTGGTTTTGCCTACCCCAATCGGACCTTCAACGACGATATATTTAAGATTGTGACTCGACATCCGTAGTTTCTATTTTTGTCAGCTCATATTGAGGCAACTGTTCAATCAGTCCGCTCAATGCACCTTTACCTGGGATAATGAGGTCCGCTTCTATCTCTTGTAAAGGAATTAATACAAATTCGCGATCCGTCATGCCGGAATGAGGAATTTTCAACCTATTTGTGTCAATCTCCTGATCCCCAAAAAGTATAATATCCAAATCCAACGTCCTTGGCCCCCAACGTTGCGCCCCCCTCACACGCCGATGCCCGTGCTCAATACTTTGCAAAGCGGTTAATAATTCTTCCGCACTCAGTGTAGTTGCAATCTTAGCAACTGCATTGACAAAATCAGGCTGGCTCGCCGGCCCCATTGGCTTGCTTCTATACATGCTCGAACAGGCAATTAGCTGTGTATTGCGAATTTCTTCTAGCGCATCAATCGCCGTAGTGACTTGCAGTTGAGGATCTTGCAGATTACTACCAAGACCTATGTATGCCTCTACCTCTTGCATAGTAATTTCTTCAACTTGATCGTTCCGGCCGCAAAACTAATGGTAAGTTTTAGGTTTCGATCGACGTTGTATCGCGGAGTTATTATCTCTTGGTACACGTGACATTTTAATTTTTGTCGCCTCATCCACATCCTGAAAGACCGTCCACCATTCACATAGATTATCTACGGACTCCCCAGCACTAGCACGCAAACATAAAAAATCATAAGCCGCGCGAAAACGCGGATGCTCATAAAGTCGAAATACTTGCTTGCCCCATTTTCGAAAGAAACGATGCTGTAAATTCCAAATATCACGCATCGGATAACCGAAACGCTTTGGAATAGAGGTGTACTGCAATTGCGAGATGACCGTATCTTTTACTGCAGCCTCATGCGCGACTTTAGGCGACAGCCCTTCTATCTCCAATTGCCTAGACAGCACACGCATAGGTCCCCATAAAAATACCGCATATAAAAACGCCGGGGTTACAGACTTGCCAGAATTAATTCGATCATCTGTATTTTGTAACGCGCATTGCACCAAATCTGAAAACGTATCTGAGGACTTTTCTTTAAGCACATTTGCAGTAAGCGGGAACATATGCTGAAACAGATTATAGTCGCACAGAGCATTAAACGTTTGTTGCGCAAACCCGCCATGAAATAACTTGAGCATCTCATCGAACAAACGCGCTGAGGGAACTTCAGCTAACAAATGCCCTAACTGATAAATTGCATCTTTTGCTTGCGACTCAATTTCAAAATTTAATTTGGTTGCTAATCTAACTGCACGCAACATTCGCACAGGATCTTCACGAAAACGTAAATTCGGATCGCCGATTACACGCAATAATTTTGCGTCGATATCTTTTCTGCCATCCACCAAATCCAACACCTGCACTGCATCCGGATCATAAAACAAGGCGTTGGCAGTAAAATCACGGCGAAACGCATCTTCCTCAATAGAACCATAGATGTTATCTGCAATGATACGGCCCTGCTTATTGGTATCTGCACATCCTGCTGCACGAAAAGTTGCTACTTCTATCATGCCATCCGGAAAATAGACATGCACAATGCGAAAGCGACGACCAATAATTCGGCTATTCTCAAATAACCGAAGCACCTCTTCTGGATGAGCATCGGTAGCAATATCAAAATCTTTAGGATGCAAACTTAATAACAGATCTCTAACCCCTCCCCCGACAAGATAAGCTTGAAATCCTGCTGCATGCAATTCAGCTATGACTTTATGTGCACCTTGACTAATTCGTGTAGCGTCAATCAATGCTTGAGCACTGCTGTTCGATTTCTGATTTTCTTGTTCTTTATCTTGATCAGTGCTTTTCATCACGGCCAAATCAGTTAAATTAATAGTCAAAATTAATCAATAAAATCTTGGACTTATCATAACATCTAAATCTAACACTTGTAGTTTATAGTGTGCTAATTAGTAAGCTTCATCAGTTTGTTAGTGCGCAATGTTGCGCATTAATGTGTAATTTTCAGTCACGTATGTGCATAATTCTATTGGTATTTTGCATATAATTAAGTACTTTTATTTCATACCAACTTCATATTCAACGTGCTAAAATTTGATCCGCAACACAACATATAGGTTTGAGGTAGATCGATGACACAACTTGTAGAAAACGCCAGCGTTTCGAGTTTTGTAGAGCAGCAAATTTCCCCTGTGGTGTTATTAGCATCTTGGTTGCTTCTTGGGCTTGCAACCTATGGTTATGCAATGTTCAAGATTTGGGCGCCGCAACTTACACAATCGCTGTTAATCATCACGTAAAAAACAACTAAAATGAACATGATTACCTCGTGCAGATTCGAGGCGAATAGTGCGTGCATAGTTAATATTTTGTAATACAAAATTTTGGAATCTGTAAAACCATTATGAGTCCACAAGTTAGAATAGAGCGCAGATCCCTCGACGAACGTCGCATCCATCATCTTAGTCCAGCATTTCCATTTTTTGATAGTGAACAAACCTTAGTTAGAGAAGACAGGCGCCGCATACCTGATCGAAGAATTAACAATATAGAAGTCGACAATAGTGCAGCAAGCGATACCATTACATCGCGATTATTTCTTTGGTACAAAGACGATGTATGCGAATTACTACCCGATTCACCAACTGTTACGGTAGGTCGATCATCCAGCTGCGAACTTAAATTTTATAACCGTTACACCTCTCGCTTACACGCAAAATTTCAATATGAAAATGGTGAATTTACCGTTACCGACCAAAGTACAAACGGCACCTATATAAAAAATGACGAAGGCGAAATGTTTCTAATGGGTGAAAAAATGCCCCTTCATGGCAGCGGCATAATCAGTCTTGGCTCCCCTATAGAACATGTAGAAAAAGACGTTATTCACTACTTCTGCCCATAGACCGCTCTTACGGCTTGTGGCACATCCACTACGGCCTAAAATCTGACCATTGATTTTCTCATTGTCGGCCTATTTTTACCATCTGGCTGTAGTAGCCTATCAAGGTATTCAATCTACTAGCTATTTCCGCATACTTTGGAAGAATATATATAATATATTCCAGCTATGCCAGAACGAAGAAACAATGAGCGGCGAAAATGGGGTAGAAAAGTCATCTACCCATTCATCGATAGCAAAGGGGTGCTGGTTACTAAAAATCGTCGCAGACTCATTGACCGTAGAATAGAAAATGTCGATGTAACCGATGTAGAAGCATCGTCACTGGATAAACCGGAACCGCCCTCCCTTAGCGATCCACAGACCTCTCTCGATATCAGCGCATCAAAAGTAATGGAGCTCGAAGAAGCACTGCAAGAAAATGAAGGCCCTGCTTCAAAAATCGATGTTTCAATACAAGACCTAGAATCTAAAATTCTCGATGCCACTGGTGAAATTCTTGATGCCGCTGGTAACGAACCTAACTCTAAGGTAAGTGCAGCAGCTCCAAGCAGTAGCAAAATTCGACCGCAAGCAAAAAAACAAACTACACAGCCTGCCGACAAACCAGCCACAAAAAATGAAACCCTTGCTATTGAAATTTCCTTTAAAGGCAACAAACATCGGCTCACTGAAAAACAAGATCCGCTTCGAGTCGGAAGAGATCCCACCTGCGATATTGTTATTCAAGGCAAACATGCCTCCAGGGCGCATGCGAAAATCATTTGCAAAGATGGTGAATTTTACCTACAGGACAACAGTTTTAATGGCACCTATATAAAATTTGATAATGGCCAAAAAATACACGTAGTAAAGAACGAACAAACCCTTATCTCTGATGGTGTTATGAGTATGGGCAAACCCGTGCATAAAGAGTCAAAGTTCATCATCCAATTCAAAATTGTCCAATAAATAACCTCCCGACAGGCTGATTTTCTCTACACACCTCCCTGCTTAATTCTTCATCTATAGCCAATGCAGTAATGTATTCAGCTAACGGCTTTCTTTATACTTAAGAGCTGTAGAACCGCTAGAAAAGAATAATTAGGAGTACGTCGCAATGGCCACCCGATCTGACTTAGAAGCAAAAGCAGCAGAGTGTAAATCTCTAAACGATTGCATCACCCTTGCCAATGAAGCCCTCACCGAACCCGTCGATGCCGAGTACGCCAAAGAACTGTTGCAAAATGCTGAAGCACATTGCCAAATGCCAGTGGACTACATTAAAACAGCAGATGTCGCGGCGGCAAGATTAAAAGATATCGACTATGCGAAAGAACTCTACGAGCAAGCCGAAGATATGTTGTTTGAAGCTTCGGAGTTTATTGCCTACGCAACCAGTGTCGCAAAAAATTTAGGTGATAAAGATAAAGCACGCGAATATTTAGAAAAAGCCGCAGACGAAGCCAGCGAGCCTGGCGAGTTACTTGCGATGTCCAATTTAGCCTCGCAAGAACTCGGCGATGAAGCATTGGGTGCATTGCTACTCGCCAAAGTAGAAGAAAAAGTAAAAACCCTAGAAGACTATCTTGCCCTAGCCAAATCTTTAAAAGAAAGTGGTAACGAAGAAACCAGCAAAGCCTTCTTTAAAAAAGCGGCGCGTTTTTGTGACGATGTAATTGGCACTGTAGATTACGCCAAGCAAATAAAAGAAATCTACGCCGATAATGCTTGGACCAAGCAAACACTCGATGATGCCGAAATCGATTGCCAATTTACCAAAGACTTTGTCGCCCTCGCTTCGGGTTATAAAAACCTGTGTGGTGACGAAGCCAAAATGCAAGAACTCATGGAGCAAGCCGAAGAATTCTGCATGACGGGCGAAGAGCAAGTTGACCTTGCCGAGGGCTTTTGGACGCTCTTGCAAGACAAAGAAAAAGC
>JAPUHH010000006.1 GCA_027297825.1 Gammaproteobacteria bacterium | reverse complement strand
GAGACAATGAGTAAACTAAAAAACGCTAGACTATGAAACACCGGCAGAGAGATTTAACGCATGTGTTGCATCGACCGGTTGAGATCGCACCCCGAAAGCGGACGTTCGGAGAACCTCTTGTTGAAGGTCCGCTAACGACCCAGAGCGGACATTCGGCACGTCGAATTGGGTGGTACTTTGAGTCGTCATTCTTGGATAGTTGCTCAAGCAGCAGCTAGAGCACAAGCTAACGGTAGAAAACTGTTGGTGCAAGAGATTTATAAATCTCTTTTATATTTTCTAATTAATAATTATATTGAAATATAGATTATTTTATTTTTCACCACTGGAAAGATTTATTAACTATAACAATTTTTCGATTTATATGATGAGTAAGATTCAACATAATTTATTTAAGAAAAAAGAATATAAACTTAGAATTTCAGAAATATATGTTGGAGAACCTGTGATTGTAGTTGAAAACAAAAGTGCAAGCAGATTTTCAAGTATATTTATTTACGTTGGTATATTTAAATATCCTGATATTCTTGAAAATTTAAAAGAAATTGTTTTAAATTATGATCATAATTCAAGAGAATATATAAAAGTAGGTGAAAACAATTTTGGAAGAAAAATATTAGATAAATTTCATGGTCCTGTTAGTTATTTTAGACCCGTTAATATAGATCTTTTGGAGTATAATAAAGATGGGAGTTTAGTAGCTGCAAGAAATGGTATTGAAGCTAAATTAAAAGATTATCCATAAACTCTTCATTACTTAAATTATCTAATTTTTTATTTGGAAATTTTATATTTTTGAGTATAAGTAGAACTAACACCCTTTTCCCTGCTACTTTACCCTGAACATCCGGCGGGCGGCAATTGTTTGGCAAATATTTCAGTTCGTGCAAAGGAGTCTGGTGAGGGGAAAGCGGTACGATGATTATGCAGTAATAAAAAATAGATATGACCAATTCTAAAATAATTGTAACGCTTGCTCTACGTCAAACCCAGTTGTCATTTAATGACGTTGAATTGGCAGTCAACGCTATTCTTGAGAATATGACCAATGCATTGTCTAATGGTGAACGTATTGAGATACGTGGTTTCGGAAGCTTTTCAATTCACTATCGACCACCAAGGATAGGCAGGAATCCCAAGACTGGGGAACCAGTATCATTAATAGCAAAATATGTTCCTCAATTTAAGCCGGGGAAGGAGCTACGCGAGCGTGTGAATGGAAAATTATAATCCCGCGATTACACGATTATGGTTAACCATGGAATCACAATATAAAATAAACAAACGAAGAACCAAACCATTCACAATTATTACTATTGCTATATTGTATGTGGTTAGTTTGGCTCACCTATTACGCTTTTTCTTTGGTTTGGAAATAACCGTAAATGGTGTGTATATACCTATGTGGGCAAGTGCGCTCGGATTTGTGATTGCGGGGGGATTAGCAATCATGCTTCAACGAGAATTGATTAAGTAATCATCTTTAGTATCGTAGGTACTATAAACCAGATACTCATTTTGTATTTATCAGGATGCACCAAGATAATATTAGAAAGTGATTGTCCGCTCCTGGCACCTTGCAGCCTCTCACCGAGTGATAAACCGTAAGCGTTGACCGACTGCTTTACACCCAGGAGCAGACGCTCAGCCAAGTCTGACGCGACAGGCAGAGAACGACCCAAAGCCGACAGAATATAAGTAGAAAAAACACACCTTCCCCTGCTACTTTACACTGAACATCCGGCGGGCGGCTATCGTTTGGTCACCGACTGGCTTTATGTCCGCTCCTGGCACAAAGCAGACCTTAGCAGAGGGCAGTTTTACCTGTTTTTAACGTCCGCTTTACCCCCGAAAGCGGACGTTCGGGAAACCTCTGGCTGAAGGTCCGCTATCGACCCATAGCGGACACTCAGATACTTATCTCTAAACAACTACAGGAATGTTATTGCAATAACATAGAAGGGCAAAACTTTGGTATGAGTCAGGATGATGTAACAGTTGTTATTAATTCGCTGGCAAGCCTGCATAGTTATCGCGCATGTCCCTGTTCCTACCTCCACCTAATGGATGACCACAGAAATACAATCGTCCGTTGCCGGATTTTACCCGACAAAGCATAACGAATCACAACTGAGTCCGGCAAAAGTCCGGCAACCCTATGACGGAGATATAACTAAGTACGATATTGATGATACGATGGTCCTATTTACGCTACCTTTCAGTGCGGAGTATGTTAATAAGGCTCCTTTGCCTGACTAGTGAGTCATTGGTCGGTTTCAAAAAAAATATCTTCTATTTTAGATTTTGTCCGGCAAAATGACGGCACGATTTTACGTGAGCAATATTGGTGGTAATGAATAACTAGCTAATACCTCATTAAATAAACATCTTAAACATGATCTCATCTGCCGAACAAACGATTGGACAACAGAGCCTCAGACGTCCATTAGCTTGGGTCATTTGGGGATTGGCCGTCACCTACGTGGTCTATAAGTTTCAAACTCAAAGCAGTTACGCCGCATTAAATTCCAGTATCGCCGAATCGCTATCACTGACGCTTTCGCAAGTCGGTGAACTGGGGGCCGTGTACGCGATCACTTATGCCGTAATGACTATACCGGCCGGCGGACTGCTCGATCGTTACGGCGCCCGTACGGTATTGAGTACCGGCGTCGCAACTGTTGCTATAGGGGCGTTGATTTTCGGCCTGGCAAACAATGTGACGACCATCATCATCGGTCAAGCGTTGCTGGGTATCGGCGGTGCCTTCGGATTCCCAGGTCTCGCCTACTTGACGAGATATTGGTTCGACATCAAACATTTCGGCATTGTTTTTGGCATTGCGCAGACCGTAGGCGCAACTGCAAATACTTTGGGTCTGGCCGCTGTGGGCTACCTCATATTAGTACTGGCATGGCAGGACATCATGATATTGGAGGCGCTCATTGGCTTTATGTTGCTGGTTACATTCGTCATGTTTGTCCGTGAACCCGACATTGGCCAAGGAAATTCTCCGAAAGTCAGCACGCGTTCTTCTTTCTGGGGTGGTCTCTTTCGAGATTTGAAGATCTTGTCCGCCCAACCATTATTTTGGCAGGTTACACTGATAAGCGGGCTCTCTTTTGGAACGTTGTTGGGTGTTCTGATCATCTGGGGTATCAAGCTCCTCGTTTTCAAGGGATTTGATCCAACCACTGCGAGCAACATTAATTCCACAATTTCGTTCGGCTTCGGCATTGGAGCGCTCCTGGTCCACGTAATCGCAGATCAATTGCGAAGCTTTAAGCTTATTTCCATCATCTTTCTATTGTGTAATGTAATCGCGATGCTGTTGCTTACCTTGATGAGCGAAATATCCACAGCGATTGCCTATGTCATATTCCTGTCTATTGGTTTTTTCTCAGGTGTCAACACCTTATGTTATACGATGACGACACGGTTTTGTGAGAAATCAATTTGCGGGACCGCGTTCGGATTCTTAACATGCGTATCGTATGTCGTAGCAGCGCTATTGATGCCTATTCCGGCGAAGCTGATTGAAAGCTTCGACCTTCAGCTCAGCGTGGCAGTTTTGGTATTTCCCGCAGCGCTGCTGCTGGCCTTTTGCCTGGCAGTGTTCAAAAAGGAAACCTACAACATGGCTCCTTCGTCGTAAGAAGCAATGACGTCCACACCGGTCTCTCAATCATCTGAGCCCGAAGCAGTATGCGGCCCAATGGCATCGCCAATGCGAGCAGCCCCATTACAAAACAACCTCCCCATTGGGTGTATCCAGTGTTGCTTTAGCGAAAGCCACTCTCGAGTGGACAACAGCTAAACTGACATCTAATTTCTCATAATGTGA
>JAPUHH010000059.1 GCA_027297825.1 Gammaproteobacteria bacterium | reverse complement strand
AATATTCAAAAACGCGATCCCAATATTCGCTGGAAAAATTAACCGTATGTAATGGTATGTTTAACTGGTCACAAACATTTTGTGCATCTGCTAAATCCACTGCGGCAGAGCAGTATTCTTTGTCATCGTCTTCCTCCCAATTTTTCATAAACAACCCTTCAACTTGAAAGCCTTGTTTACATAGAAGATAAGCCGCAACCGAAGAATCTACGCCACCAGACATTCCGACGATAATTTTTGCCACCATAATATTAGAAGTTTAGTCTGTGTGAACTAACTCACCAAGTCTGATTGATATCGTGAAAAAGGTTGAGATCATAGCGCTTGCCGTCTATATAATCTTTAATGCTATGTAACACCATGGTGCTCCTAATTTTGGTATCAGGGAGTGCTAGAATTTCTTCTGCGCTATGCCAATTGGCCGCAATAATGCCATCATCTAACTGCGTACTCATTCGTTCCACGCTTGATTGCCCACAAAATGTAAAACGCAAAAAGGTTTCATCTTTGTGAGGGTGTTGCCAGCGATAAATGCCGACGAGTGCAGTGGGGTAAAATTCCCAGCCTGTCTCCTCTAAGGTTTCACGCTTTGCCGCTTCAATAAGGGTTTCACCGGGTTCCCAATGCCCAGCAGGCTGATTGAATACAATATGTCCCTCGGCGCGTTCTTCTACTAATAGGTATTTTTGCTCACGTTCAATGACCGCTGCAACAGTAATGTGTGGTTGCCAATTCATAAGAGATGTTAAGGGATAGATAATGTTAAGGGATGCTTGAATAAGTCAAGGTTGTGAATTGGTAAAATTTTCTAATTTTGATCAGGCTTAAGCAATTATTAATGTGTTTTAACTATGCAATACATAATGTTAGGTAATAGTTTTAATCCATACTATGTAAATTAACTTGAATCTCACTCATAACGCCCAAATAGTATAGTTATCGCCTTGCTAGCGTTTGAGTAGGCTAAATGGTGCATTTTGGATATTGTCTATAGGCTGCAAAATAGTGCTGTATATAATATTAACAAGAAGCTTAATGTAGAGTATGTCTGATCAAGAAGAAATCCGCCATGATGATGCATTGGCTATACAAGAGGCTAAGCCAAAAACAAAAAAGCCTCCGATGTACAAAGTGGTTTTATTGAATGATGATTACACACCTATGGAGTTTGTCGTACATATATTAGAGAACTTTTTTAAGATGGACCGTGAGAAAGCAACACGGATCATGTTACACGTGCATACCCGCGGTAAAGGTGTATGTGGTGTATTTACACGAGATGTGGCCGAAACAACAGTTGCGCAAGTAAACGATTACTCGCGTATTAATAACCATCCATTGTTATGCGCAATGGAAGAAGCGTAAACACCCGAGTAACGATGTTAAATAGTAGCTATGTTAAATAAAGAGCTTGAATTTACCCTAAATCTTGCCTTCAAAGAGGCGCGCGCGAAACGTCATGAATTTATGACGGTAGAACATTTATTGCTTGCGTTAACACAGAATCCGGCTGCCGCAAATGTACTACGTGCATGTGGTGCAAACTTACCTAAGCTCACGCAAGAATTAGCTGATTTTATAAAAGACAATACTCCAATTCTTCCTGAAGAAGACGATCGTGATACTCAGCCTACTTTGGGCTTTCAACGTGTGCTGCAGCGCGCAGTGTTCCATGTACAATCGTCTGGCAAAAAAGAGGTTGAAGTAACAGGAGCAAATGTATTAGTTGCGATATTCGGTGAACAAGAATCCCATGCGGTGTATTTGTTAGGTCAGCATGATGTCGCTCGACTTGATGTAGTGAATTACATCGCACACGGAATTTCTAAAGTTCCCCTGGATTCAGAAAGTGAACTCGCTTCTGATCCAGAAGTGGATATGAATGGCGATGCACCGGCGCCTAAACCGCTAGAGCGTTTTGCCACCAATTTAAATAATTTGGCGATTGCAGGAAAGATTGATCCTCTCATCGGCAGAGAACATGAAATTGAACGAACCATTCAAATCTTATGCCGGCGCAGGAAAAATAATCCTTTGCTAGTGGGTGAGGCGGGTGTGGGTAAAACCGCAATTGCAGAAGGCTTGGCTAAAAAAATTGTCGATAAACAAGTGCCCGAAATATTAAAAGACAGCACTATCTATTCATTAGACTTGGGTGGATTGGTGGCAGGAACAAAATACCGCGGTGATTTCGAGAAGCGTCTTAAAGGCGTGCTGAATCAATTGAAGGATGAAGAGGGCGCTATATTATTTATTGATGAAATTCATACGGTCATTGGTGCGGGCTCTGCATCGGGTGGTGTGATGGATGCGTCTAATTTGATTAAACCCATGTTAAGTTCAGGCGAGCTTAAGTGTATTGGCTCAACTACATATCAAGATTTTCGCGCTGTATTTGAAAAAGACCGAGCTTTAGCTCGACGGTTTCAAAACATAGATGTTGAAGAGCCTAGTGTGGATGAAACCTATGAAATTTTAAAAGGTTTGCGTAGTCGCTTTGAAGAACATCATGGTGTGCGTTATGCGGATAAGGCTTTAAAAGTCGCTGCGGAACTTGCTGCTAAATATATAAATGATCGTTTTCTGCCAGATAAAGCCATCGATGTGATTGATGAGGCAGGTGCAAATATGAACCTCAAACCTAAATCGGCGCGCAAAAAGATTATATCCGTTAAGCAAATTGAAGCTATTGTATCTAAAATTGCGCGTATTCCACCCAAACATGTTTCATCTAACGATACAACAGTGCTTAAGAATTTAGAACGCGACTTAAAACTAGTAGTGTTTGGGCAAGACAAAGCTATTAGTACTTTATCAGCTGCAATTAAAATGTCACGCTCAGGTATTGGTAACGAAAATAAACCTATTGGTTCATTTTTGTTTGCAGGACCCACCGGTGTGGGTAAAACCGAAGTGACTCGGCAACTGTCAATGATTCTGGGCATTGAGCTACTGCGTTTTGATATGTCTGAATACATGGAGCGCCATACCGTTTCACGCTTAATTGGTGCGCCACCGGGCTATGTTGGTTTTGATCAGGGCGGATTGCTGACAGACGCCGTGTTGAAAGCGCCACACAGCGTATTGTTGCTAGATGAGGTGGAGAAAGCTCATCCAGATGTATTTAATTTGCTGCTACAAATAATGGATCACGGTACCTTGACAGATACCAATGGCAGAAAAGTAGATTTTCGTAATGTCATTATCGTAATGACCACTAATGCAGGTGCGCATGAAATGAGCCGCAACAGTGTAGGTTTCACATCTCAAGATCACCAAGCCGATGGCATCGAGTTCATTAAGCGCACCTTCACGCCTGAGTTTAGAAATCGCTTAGATTCAATTATTCAATTTGAGTCTTTAGATCAAAAGACCGTGCTACATGTGGTGGATAAATTTATTGCCCAGCTTGAAGCGCAGCTAGAATCTAAGAAAATTGAAATTCAAGTTGAATCCTCTGCAAAAGCTTGGATTGCCGAGCGTGGTTATGATGTGAAAATGGGTGCACGTCCTATGGAACGTATTATCCAAGAACACATCAAAAAGCTGCTTGCGGAAGAAATACTTTTTGGCCGCTTGGAAAACGGCGGCAAAGTTGTCGTGCGTGAGAATGAAGGCGAATTAGAGGTCGATTATTTAGAAGAGGCATTGAGTTAACAAAAAGATTATTTGCCTCGGTAGGTAATTCTGCCTTTACTCAAATCATAAGGGGTCATTTCAACAGTGACCGTATCTCCAGTAAGAATCTTGATGTAATGTTTTCGCATTCGACCAGAGATATGTGCGGTGACTATATGACCGTTCTCTAGTTCTACGCGAAACATCGTATTGGGTAAGGTTTCTTTAACAATACCTTCCATTTCTATGTGTTCTTCTTTTGCCATTTTACTCTTTGCTTGTTTAAGACGGCGCCAATTATCTGCTAACAAAAAAATAAAACAAGCGATTTGAATTATTTAGTACAATGAAGCTGCAAGTATTTCCACCTAAACTACAGATAAACTAATATGAATTTAGCATATGTGTTCCCCGGACAGGGTTCGCAATCGATCCGCATGATGACTGATTTCGCCGCTAGCTTTCCTGAAATAAAGCAAACTTTTGAGCAGGGCTCTGATATTCTGCAACAAGATTTATGGAAAATAGTAGCGACAGGGCCCGAAGAGGACCTGAATCGTACCGAAAATACTCAACCCATTATGTTGTGTGCCAGTACTGCCACATGGAAAGTGTGGCAAAAGCATTGCACAGCAACCCCCATTAAAATGGCAGGGCATAGTTTTGGCGAATACTCGGCGTTAGTGTGCTCAGAGGCGCTCGATTTTGAAACCGCATTGCCACTAGCCAGATATCGTGGGCAAGTGATGCAGCAGGCGGTTCCTGAAGGGCAAGGCGCGATGGCAGCTATTTTGGGCTTAGAAGACCAAGCCTTAGCCGAAGTATGCGAACAAGCTGCACAAGGGCAGGTGGTGCAAGCGGTAAACTTTAATGCCCCAGGGCAAATTGTCATCGCTGGCAATGCAGAAGCCGTAGCACGCGCGGTAGAAGCTGCAAAATCGGCTGGCGCAAAACGCGCGATAACTTTGCCTTTAAGTGTGCCTTCACATAGTGCTTTAATGCAGCCTGCTGCAGAACAATTAAGTGATTATCTCGATAATATAACCATGCAATCTCCTAAGGTTGATGTGATTCAAAACGTCGATGTGAAAGCATATTTTGAGATATCAGATATCAAAGATGCATTGTGTCGACAACTGTTTAACCCGGTACGTTGGGTAGAAACCATTCAGCAAATCGTTTCTGATGGTGCCAATGCATTGATTGAGCTTGGTCCTGGGAAAGTTCTAACGGGCTTGACTAAGCGTATTGATCGCAAATTACCATGCTATGGGGTGCATGACGCAAAAAGCATGGAACAGGCCCTGGGAAACTTAGAAAATTTTACCAACGAGGTGGTGCAATAGTTATGGATAAACAGGTTGCTTTAGTTACCGGTGCAAGTCGTGGAATTGGACGAGCTATTTTGCATGAACTAGGTTCACAGGGATTAACTGTTGTCGGTACCGCAACCACACAACAAGGTGCGGACAATATTCAAGCCGCACTCGATCAAGCTAAATTAACTGGCAAAGGCATGGTGCTGGATGTCACGCAAGTAGACTCCGTCACAGCCTTGCTTGAAGAAATCAAAACAAACTTTTCTGCACCCATGATTCTAGTGAATAATGCAGGTATTACTAAAGACAATTTGCTCATGCGCATGAAAGAAGAAGAATGGGATTCGGTTATTAATACAAATTTATCTTCTATTTATCGACTTTCAAAAGTCTGTTTGCGAGCTATGATGAAAGCACGAATGGGGCGCATCATTAATATCACCTCTGTTGTTGCATTATCGGGGAATGCTGGCCAGGTAAATTATGCTGCCTCCAAAGCTGGAATCATCGGCTTTACCAAATCTCTAGCGCAAGAAGTTGCCTCTCGAGGAATTACGGTAAATGCAGTGGCCCCAGGATTCATTGAAACAGATATGACGGCAGAGTTAAACGCAGATCAACAAAGCGCACTTCTGAGTTTAATACCGGCCGGGCGCATGGGTAGCGTGCAAGATATTGCCAATGTGGTGAGTTTTTTAGCTTCTAGCAAGGCAAGTTATGTCACTGGAGCAACCATAAATATCAATGGAGGCCTGTATATGGCCTAGAATTAATTTAACTATTCGCTATACGTTATTGTATTTTTTGAAAATAATAATTTGCCTTACTAAGGTCTCGTAATTTAATCAGACCTGTTATTCTGCCAGCATTCTTAATGATGGCAAGGCGATACCCTTTTCAATACAATATCGTCCCGGTCTGAATTGGGCGGGTAAAATTTTTTGCAAAGAGGAAGCAACTTTATGAGCAGCATAGAAGAGAGAGTAAAGAAGATCATTATTGAGCAGCTAGGAGTCAGTGAAGATGAAGTCGCAGAAGACGCGTCTTTTGTAGACGACTTAGGCGCAGACTCTTTAGACACCGTTGAGCTAGTGATGGCTTTAGAAGAGGAATTCGAATGCGAAATTCCTGATGAAGAAGCAGAAAACATCACTACTGTAAAACAGGCGATTGCTTACGTTAACAAAAATAAGTAATTGTTAGATTTCAAAATAGATGAATAGCCAGAGCTTTTGCGGTGTACGCGCTATTCAACCCACATATAAATTTTTCTAGAGAAGAGCAGATATTGTGTCTCAGCGACGTGTAGTAGTTACCGGTATGGGGATTGTTTCTCCAGTTGGGTCTAATGTAGAGAAGGCCTGGGCAAACATTACCGCTGGTAACAGTGGTATTTCTAAAATAGATTGTTTCGATGCAAGTGATTTTTCCGTGCAAATCGCAGGACAAACGCGTGATTTTGTAGTGGATGATTACTTATCAAAGAAAGATCAACGCAAGATGGATCCTTTTATTCACTATGGCATTGGCGCGGGTATACAAGCAGCAGAGGATTCAGGATTTGAAGTTACCGAAGAAAATGCAGATCGTATCGGTGTTGCGATTGGTAGCGGTATCGGTGGGTTACCCGGTATTGAAAAAAGTAACGAAGCTTATCTAAAAGGCGGTCCAAAAAAGATTTCACCATTTTTTGTACCGAGCAATATCATCAACATGGTGTCTGGTAATTTATCCATCATGCGCGGATATCGTGGACCTAATATTTCAATTGTATCGGCTTGTACCACAGGTACACATAATATTGGTGATGCGGCAAGAATGATTAAATATGGCGACGCCGATATCATGGTTGCAGGCGGCGCAGAGATGGCCACATGTCCGCTAGGCATTGGTGGTTTTGCTGCAGCAAGGGCTTTGTGCTCATCACACAATGACGATCCAGAAGGCGCGAGTCGTCCCTTTGATTTAAACCGAAATGGTTTTGTTCTAGGTGATGGAGCGGGAGTGCTGGTGCTAGAGGAATACGAACTCGCAAAAGCACGTTCTGCAAAAATTTATTGTGAGATAGTCGGATATGGTATGAGCAGTGATGCCTACCACATGACTTCACCCGCGGTAGTTGGTAGTGGCGGCGCAAAATGCATGGTGAATGCATTAACGGATGCTGGGCTTAATACGACCGATGTTGATTACATTAATGCACATGGAACCTCTACTCCTGCAGGTGATGCGGCTGAAACAGAAGGTATCAAAAACACTTTTGGTGGGCATGCTAACACGCTCGCCGTAAGTTCTACCAAGTCCATGACTGGGCACTTGCTCGGTGCGGCCGGCGGTGTAGAAGCTATATTTAGTGTGTTAGCGCTTTATCGTAATGTTTTACCACCAACCATTAATTATGAAACTCCAGATCCAAAATGTGATCTTGACTATGTTCCGAATGAAGCGCGCGACAAGAAAATGAACGTAGCACTCTCTAATTCGTTTGGTTTTGGTGGTACCAATGGTACGGTAGTGTTTAAAAAAATATAATTGACTTTGCCTGTTGATGCTCTTGTATTTGTATTGTTCTCGAATGAGCCAAGTTGTTTTGAACTAGCTCGTATATTGCACCAGAGTTTGGTTGTAGGGTGAGTGATCGTTTTTACCTGGCGTCGCGCTGGACCGAAAGCCATAGCCATCGCGGCGGCTTGAAGGAAACGCAAGTCTGGGTAGTGAAATCCAGCCAAAAACCGGGCCGTCTTTTGTCAAATATACTCTGTGTTTTTTGAGGTTTTGCATAGCATTTATTTAATCATGCATTGTCTAAAATTTAGAAACGGTCCGGTGCAAAATGCGGGCTAAGGTGCAAACACCCGCATGCATCATTAATGGTGAACAGGGCGATAGCCTTTCGAGTCTTGATCGCGGTTTGTTATACGGTGACGGTATATTTGAAACTATCGCAATCCAGCAAGGTCAGCCGCAGTACTGGCAAGAGCATCTAGAACGTCTAAAATTGGGCTGCGAAATTTTGGGCCTCTCTGGTTTAGATCATGCTCTCTTGAAGACCGAAGTAGAAAAGTTAATCGATGTTGATGCGCAATGTATAGTCAAAATTATTATCACACGTGGTGTGGGTGGTAGAGGCTATAAATCTACGCAACAAAGTTTAACGCGCATCATCCAAAAATTTCCTTGGACAGAATATCCGGAAAGTTATACACAATCAGGTATCGATGTAACACTATGTGAGTTTCGCTTGGCACAACAAAGCAAACTTGCGCAGATTAAGCATTTAAATCGACTCGAGCAAGTGTTGGCACGTAGCGAATGGGCTGATGAATATCAAGAAGGGCTTGTTTGTGATCAGGAAGACCATATCATTGAAGCAACCTCGAGTAATGTATTTTTTGAAATGGCGAGTTGTTTGGTGACCCCTGAGCTTACTGGCTGTGGGGTGGCTGGGGTATTGCGCAATAAAGTGATAAATTACTGCAATAATAATGATATTCAACTTTCTATTCGGGAATTTAGCCTAAGTGAAATCTCAGATATTCAAGGGATGTTTGTATGCAATAGCGTGATTGGCATTTGGCCGGTAAAATGTTTTAGTAATCTAACCTTGCCTAAAACCGCTATAATTAAAAAACTGATGTCGATCTTTAATACTTAAACAGGATTAGTGTGAATGTCTCATGCGTAAATTGAGCGCACTAATTATTGCATTATCCATAGCAATCGCTTGGCTATCAATCTACTTTAAAGATTATGCAACCCACCCGTTGTCGGGCAACTCTAAAGATGTTCAGCTAATTATTTCACCTGGCATGAGTTTTAATGCCGTGACTCAAAAGCTAATTGAAAGTGGTTTAATTAAAGAGAAATTTCAGTGGGGTGTGTTTGGTCGCTTAAGTGGAGCTACCAATTCGATTAAAGCCGGAGAATACTCTCTAACTACCGCTTTGACGCCCGTAGAGCTGCTTAATAAACTTGTTAAGGGTGAAACACTGCAATTCACTTTGACGATAATTGAGGGTTGGACCTTTAAACAAATGTGGCAAGCGGTGAAACAGCATGAAAAAATCACACAAACAGTAAGTTCACCTGAAGAGTTGTTAGAAAAGTTAGATCTTAATAATCTTCATCCTGAAGGTAGATTTTATCCTGATACTTATCATTTTCCATCGGGCACCACAGACGTGGAGTTCTTTCAACGTGCCTTTAAATATATGCTTCAAGTTTTAGACGAAGAATGGTCTAAACGACAAAAAGATCTACCGCTTAGTAGCCCTGAAGAAGCATTAAACTTAGCTTCAATAATTGAGAAGGAAACTAGTGTTGAAGAAGAGCGTACCCTGGTCGCAGCAGTGTTTATCACGCGCTTAAAACGCGGCATGAGGTTGCAAACGGACCCTACAGTTATTTATGGCATGGGCGAATCGTTTGATGGAAATATAAAACGTAAAGACTTAAAAGCCGATACGCCATACAACACATACTTGCATAAAGGTTTGCCACCAACACCAATTTCTTTACCTGGTCGATCCTCTATTGCAGCTGCTTTAATGCCAGCAGAAAGTGAAGCGGTATATTTTGTGGCAAAAGGCGATGGTACACACTATTTCTCCGAAACCTATGATGAACATCGTGAAGCTGTGATCAAATACCAACTCAATGGCAACAAAAAACGCTACAAAGCTGATAATAATTATCAATAACAATACTTGACTATGAATAACAATACAAAGGAAATGTTGCGAAGTAAATTTATTACTTTTGAAGGAACGGAAGGGGTAGGGAAAACGACACAAATAGAACTCTTGCAAGAGTATCTACAGTCAAAGAAAATAAAAACACTTGTCACGCGTGAACCTGGTGGCACAAAAACGGGAGAACGTATACGTGAAATCTTGCTTGATAAAAAATCGACTAATCTAGATTCACATGCGGAATTATTACTCATGTTTGCAGCACGCGCGCAACATCTTGATGAAGTTATTTATCCTGCGTTGCAAAAAAACATATGGGTATTATGTGATCGATTTACCGATGCAAGTTACGCATACCAAGGTGGAGGTAGAGGTGTACCGCTTTCGGAAATACTAAAATTAGAATCTGTAGTACAAGGTAATTTTCAACCTGATTTAACAATACTACTTACCTGCGATATTAAAACGGGCATGCAGCGTGTGGCAAGGCGTGGCAAAAAAGATCGATTTGAAAAAGAGCGGCTCGAGTTTTTTGAGCAGGTTCAAGATACCTATCTTCAGCGCGCTAAAGATAATCCCCTGCGTATTAGGGTTGTCAATGCAGATCAAGCAATAAATGAAGTGGCCATCGCAATTCAAACCACGGTAAACCAAAGATTCCCAGAGTTATTATTTTAAGTGTCTACCAAAATGATGTATCCGTGGCAAGCAGAGCAATGGCAACAATTTACACAATACTTGAGCAGCCAACGTTTAGCACATGCCAATTTGATCTCAGGGCCAGCTGCAATCGGTAAGCTAGAATTTTGCTTGGCATACATGCAAAGACTAAACTGTACGCAGCCCAATAAAGAAAATACCGCATGCGGTGAATGTAACGATTGTCGTCTGTTTTCAGCAAGAACGCATCCGGATGTGCGTATGATTAATGTGGATGAGGAGGTAGAGCAGATTAAAATTGATGACATTCGTGAACTTAATAAATTCATGTCATTGAGTCGTCATATTGGCACGTATAAAGCAGTTTGTATAAACCAAGCCGATCTTATGAATATCAATGCGTCGAATGCATTGCTAAAGACTTTAGAAGAGCCGCCAGCAAATTCAATTATATTTTTAGTTAGTCACCATGCGGAAAGCTTACTCGCCACCATAAAGAGCCGTTGTCAGATATGGAAATTTCCGCTGCCGAGTGTAAAACAGGCGCTAGATTGGTTACAGCAGCAAGATAAAAGCGTGGATTGGAAATCTCTACTGCCGGGTGCTGGCAATCGGCCCTTGCTTGCGATGGAGCTGTATGAGACGGGCTTAGGCGAAGAGAGATTGGATTATTACCGTGATATCCACCAACTCATGCATTGCAAAGAAAAAGTCACAAAAATTTCTGCAAAACTACAGAATGAAGAGTTACAGAAGCTAGTGGGGTGGCAACAGGCTTGGTGCGCAGATTTGATTCGTTGTCATTACAAAAAAGAGCCGGTAACCCTCGAAAATCCGGACATTCGTCGGAGCTTGCATAGTTTAGTGGGCCGCGTAGACTTACAGTCATTATATAGCTTTTGGGACAAGCTTATTGAATTGCGTCGATTTTCTAGCGCTCCATTGAACAAGCGTTTGTTCATAGAAGACATGCTGGTTCGATGCCAGGAAATACTAGAACAACCGGTCTAATAGAATATAAGTATGGCAGCAGAAGGCAGCAGAGGGATATTATCACTCGCCATTAAGGATAAAGGTTCATTGTATGCAGCTTATATTCCTTTTATTAAAAATGGCGGATTATTCATCCCCACAACGAAATCCTACAAACTTGATGATGAAGTATTTATGCTTTTATCACTCATGGATGAGACCGAGCGTCTCCCTGTAGCAGGTAATGTGGTATGGATTACTCCTCCCAATGCGCAGGGCAATCGTACTGCTGGAATAGGCGTGCAATTTAGTAAGCAAGACAATGGTCAAACACGTAATAAGATTGAAACACTGTTGGCTGGCGCGCTTCAAGCAGATAGACCTACCCATACTATGTAATACGCGCATGATTGCGCAAACATCTGAATTAATGTCTTATATCCGATGTCTACATGACATCAAATGCTTAACAAACTAGCCAATGGATAAAAATAAGCTTTCTGTGTTAACCGGTGAGCAACTAAATAGCTCAAGCGTTGCATACATCGAAGCGCTGCACGAAGACTATGTAGTAGATCCAAATTCGGTGCCTCAATACTGGCAGGAAGTGTTTAGTCAGCTCGAACCCAGTAAAACCTCATCCTCTTCACAGGTAACCCACTCTGGAGTAAGAGCTGCATTGCGTAATGCTGCACATGCAAGCAGCAGAAATTCTGCTTCAATAACCACGACCCAGCCCGTGACTAATCGCAAACAAGTTGCGGTGATTCGGTTAATTAGTGCGTATCGGTATTTAGGCCACAGGCAAGCGGATATCGATCCTTTAGGCGCCGCTGCACGTGCAGCTATCCCAGAACTTAATCCAGAATTTCATGGCTTAAGCCATAAAGATATGGATACTGTTTTTGAAACAGGTTTAATTGGTGGAATTAAAAAAGCTACGTTAAGAGAAATTCTTAATCTGCTTTCGGTGACCTATTGCGGAACCATCGGTTCCGAGTTTAAACACATCACTTCACCCGAACAAAAAGAATGGATACAGGCACGTCTCGAAATATTTTATCAATCACCAGGTTTGTCGGATAAACGTAAGCGCGGGATATTAGAAATTTTAATTGCCGCAAAAGAATTAGAAGTTTATTTGCACAAGAAATATGTTGGACAAAAACGTTTTTCGTTAGAAGGCGGTTTGAGTTTAATTCCAATCATTGATGAGGTTATTAAGCGTTGCGGCTATCATCATGTTAAAGAAGTTATTATGGGCATGGCGCATCGTGGCCGTTTAAATGTATTGGTAAATATTTTAGGAAAAAGTCCTGAAGAGTTATTTCAAGAATTTGAAGATACTGTTAACCCTAGTAATGGCTCAGGAGATGTGAAATACCATAAAGGCTTCTCATCTGACCTTAAGACGGATCATGGGCCGGTACATGCCGTGCTCGCTTTTAACCCTTCACACTTAGAGGCTATTAACCCGGTGGTAGAAGGATCGGTACGCGCGCGACAGGAACGAAGAAATGATAAGAAAGGTAGGAAAGTGATCCCGTTGCTTATTCATGGCGACGCTGCATTTGCAGGTCAAGGCGTCGTCATGGAAACCCTGAATTTATCCAATACTAGAGGTTATACCACGGATGGCACCTTGCATGTGATTGTGAACAATCAAATTGGATTCACAACGAGTGATCCGCTCGATTCACGTTCCACCATGTATTGCACGGACGTGGCCAAAATGGTGCAAGCTCCCATCTTTCATGTCAATGGAGATGATCCTGAAGCCGTTGTATTTGTTGCGCAACTTGCTGTCGATTTTAGAATGAAATTCGCGCTGGATGTTGTTATCGATATGATATGTTATCGAAAACATGGCCATAACGAAGCCGATGAGCCCTCCGTTACTCAGCCGATGATGTATCAAAGTATTCGTAATAAAGAGGGTGTACGTAAGATTTATGCAAATAGATTGATACGTAACAAAGTTATTACTCCTGCAAGAGTGAAAGCATTACAGACGAAATTCTTAAATAAGCTACAAAAAGGCGAACAGGTATGCGGACCTATCGCGAAAAAAATTATAAGAAAGCATGTTATAGATTTCAAACCATATGTTGGTAAAAGCTGGCGTGCAAAAGCCACCACACGAATTAGCGCAGAACGCATTAAAAACCTTACGCAACGTATAACAGCAGTGCCTGAAAATTTTTACTTGCATCGTATTGTTGAAAAAATTATCGACTCACGCAAAAAGATGGGCGCAGGTGAAATAGGCGCGGATTGGGGGTTTGGCGAAACCCTGGCGTATGCTTCACTATTAGAAGATGGATATGCAGTTCGTTTGTCTGGACAAGACAGTTTGCGAGGTACGTTCTTTCATCGACATTGCGCTTTTTATGATCAAGAAAACGGCAATGTGCATATTCCTTTGCAGCATATAGCAAAAGATCAACCAAGCTTCTTGCCGATTAATTCCTTGCTATCTGAGGAAGCAGTGCTGGGTTTTGAAGTCGGCTTTAGTACAGCAGAACCTGAAACATTGGTTATTTGGGAAGCGCAGTTTGGTGATTTTGCGAACAACGCACAAGTGTATGTGGATCAATTCCTAAGTTCTTCAGAAGTAAAATGGCAACGTTTTTGCGGCTTAGTCATGTTATTGCCGCATGGCTACGATGGCCAAGGACCCGAACATTCATCCGCTCGTTTAGAGCGTTACCTGCAAATGTGTGCAGAAGAAAACATGCAAGTTTGCATGCCAAGCACGCCCGCGCAGATATTTCACATGTTGCGTCGTCAGATGTTGCGGCCGTATCGCAAACCACTCATTGTCATGACCCCTAAAAATATTCTGCGTGATGCAGATGCAGCTTCGCAACTCTGTGAATTTATAGATAGTGAGTTTATTAATGTCATCGATGAGGCTGATGACGTGAGCGTAGCAGAAGTGAAAAAAATCATTTTGTGTGCAGGCAAGATTTATTATGAGCTGTTACGTGCGCGTCGCGAGCATAAAATTACCAACACCGTAATTATTAGAGTAGAGCAGTTGTATCCTTTCCCTGCGCAAGAAATTAGGCAAGTGATAAATAAGTATTCTGGTGAGCGCGAAGTAATATGGACGCAA
>JAPUHH010000058.1 GCA_027297825.1 Gammaproteobacteria bacterium | reverse complement strand
ACTATTTTCACCCACGACGTCGAGTTAAAGTCAGCACTCAAAGCAAACACCCAATACTTGGGCAACTACTAGTCGGAGCCAAAAACCTGCTTGGCTTTGTGTTGATCGTTCTTGGAATACTAATGTTGATACTGCCCGGACAAGGTATCGTAACAATGTTAATTGGTCTATTTTTAATGAATTTTCCAGGCAAATATAAGCTTGAAAGAAAATTAGTTTCTCTTCCTAAGGTGTTGAGTACACTGAATTGGATACGTTCAATAGCTAAAAAAGATCCACTATTCATATAAATTCAGCTGGTCAATTGTTAAGTAGTTGTAGATTTACGCTTAAAATGCATAGAGGTGCTCCATGAACTAAAAATTTATCACTATGCTTGATCAAGCTGCCGCTTTAGGGAGTTGCAATGCTGCTTGGCATCATATGCACCATTATTGCAGCGTTCGGCCTATATTGGTTAAGTAAACTATTGCCAGGTCTATACTCGGCTATTGTAGATAGTGACTATTCGTTTATGAAAAATTCAATAGTATTTCATCTGCTATAGACTGTTTTTTTCTTAGGTCTGCTCATTACGGGTGGCAAACTAATTATTTCTGCAATTAATAAACGCACTACTGACCTCATCACTGGTCTACCTCTGTACTTTGCGGGGGCTGCATTGATTATAATCGGATTATTTTATTTGATTTTTCAGCAAACCACCTACGCAATCATTGCAATCATCACCGGCGTTGTATGCATAGGCTTTGAATATACAGTAGAGGTTACTTAGCGAATAGCCAACAAATTAGTTGGCCTTAGCGTTTGCCAACATTTGCAGTGCTATCTATCTAAAAATATTTCATATCTAGCCACACATCTTATCGGTAATTTTAGATGTCTAGATCGGTAATCCGACCAATCTCTATTGGATTTTTGTCCCAATACGACCAGAAAAATTCTTTACAAATTATTGTCTTAATCACGCATTGCGTACTCAACCCAATCGGGAGCATATGGAAACGCAGCAAATAGCTACAGTCGTTATGTATTCGATATTTTTCAGTATCGTTTTAGACTTGTCTATAACCTGTGCACATGCGGAAGATATTCAAATTGCTAAATCTGAAGATGTCTACGTAGCGCCAGAGGATCATGGGAAAGAAAAATTCAATGACACCTATGCTGCACATAGCGAATCAATTTTAGAAGATGGTCGATTATTTTTACAAGTAAACTTTGCTTCATATCATCCTGACACAAGTAGTGAAGATGATTTCAATGAATTTAACCCAGGACTAGGACTTGAATATCACTTTGACAATTATTTTCTAGCCGGCAGTTTTTTTTGAAAATAGTATCGATAAATTCAGTACCTATTGGGGTGTCGGCCACGAACGCATAATTGGAGCGGACTGGCTGGGTTCTGCATCATTGGGGGAATTGTTACAGGTTATGACAGTGGCTTTTCGCCACGTTTAGCTGCCGTACCCTATGGCTACTTCAAAACTGGGCGCACTAGTCTAAAAGTACACTACTTATCTGCAGTGGGTGATATAGATGAAGACGCAATTGGCTTTGCATTGCGTTTTGACCTAGGTGGAATGTTATAGGCGCTTAGGATAGTAAGCTATACTATTATAGGATCAAAGAATTCAAAGAATAAATAGAAGTTATTAGATGGATGTATACCCTTCATAAGAAATGCACTGCCTGTTCTTAAGCCAAAGCTCTCGATATACTTTTAACGTAGATTTAGAAATGTAGGATTTTTGTGAGCTTCAGTGAAGTTTATACTCTCAATCTTCGTATCAGCTTGTATAACTGGTGTCCTGTGGGTAATGGATATCATTCCCTCTTCTAAAAAGCTACAAGTCTACAATCAGATCTGCCACTAAAATGACCCTTGATGATACCCATTACAAAGGAAAATGGAAGGATGACTCTGTGATTACATTCATAGTTAAAAAGGAAAAAAATAGAGTTACCAGATCGGAATAAAATCCACCTAATATTATTCAAAATGATATTTTCTCAGTGTTAGACCGTAAAAATTGGTCATACTCGATAGAAAATTCTACCGAGATAATACACGCTACGGATGGTATTATTTCCCACGAAAATCTTAACCAGAATGCGAAACAACAAGTTACCCGGTTGCAATGGCTACAAAATATACTACTTGAAAAAATCAGCTCTTAATGAATTCGTCAATAAAATAAGTAAACTTAATCAAAATTACCACTTATGAATGAAACTATTTTCACCAAGATTATCAATAGAGAAATTCCTGCTGATATAATCTATGAAGATGATCTATGTCTTGCATTTAAAGATGTTAATCCACAAGCACCTACGCACATCCTAATCATTCCAAAGTCCCCAATTTCTAAACTCACTGACGCTAGTGAAAATGACCAAGATTTACTTGGACACTTGCTTTTAAGAGCCAGAGATATTGCAAAAGACCTAGGAGTAGAAGATGCATATCGCATCGTCATTAATAATGGCGAGACAGCAGGGCAAACCGTATTCCATCTACACATACACCTTTTAGCAGGTAGAGAATTTAATTGGCCACCAGGTTAGCTTTATCTAGCTAAAAGTTGTTAACGAGCATAAGACAGCTCCTCACTCTATTCTTCAATAAGTGTTGGATATTACAAACTTAAGCTTTACAACGTTTGCTTGGTTATTTTCGCAACACTGTAACGCATGTATGGTTTGTCATCCGCAGGAATTGCATACCAAGGCGCCCATGATTTTGAAGTTTGCATTAAGAGCATCCTCATAGGCCAACGTATATTCTTCCCAGTGCTCACGCTATTTCATGTCACTCGATGACCATTTCCAATATTTGTCTTCGTCATCCAGTCTATTTAAAAACCGATTTTGTTGCTCTTGTTTAGAAACGTTCAGCCATAACTTAAGAATAATTGTACCGTTGCTAGCTAAATGCTTTTCAGCATCATAAATATATTCATAACGTTCTTGCCATATATTTTTCATATTGATAGGATCAGGAAAATTTTGATAATTGAGAATTTCTGAGTGCACTCGAACAATTAACACCTCTTCATAATAGCTTCGATTAAATATACCTATGCCCCTCTTTCTGGTAAAGATTTATTAGTACGCCAAAGAAAATCGTGATCAAGTTTTTCGTTTGATGGTTTTTAAAAGAATAGACTTGGCAATCTACGGGATTAATACCTGTCATTACTGATCAGATCGTTGAGTATATCCCTGCTGCATACACCGCTTAAAAAATTAATAAGATTGCGTTCGATCATGTGTATATAAAATACGCTCCAAGTCTTGCAACTGGTCAATGTTTTTTTCTAGTTTCATTTTGTAATCTTTAGATTCATTAGTAGAAACTGGTGGGACATTTGATGATGAAGCTATGGTAAAACTGCCATCGAATGGAACAAGATATTGTGATTTAGATACTGCAAACATGTCAAGTCCGATTGAAAAGCTAAATATCTGGAAATAAAAAAAAGCCCCTTAGCCATGCCAAGAGGCTTTAATTTAGAATTGAACCAATTATTTAGATTCGTATACCTAATTTTTCCAAGGTGCGTAGCGTTAACCCACCTCGTGGCAAACCATTCTTAAGTTGAAAAGAATCTACCGCTACCATCGTTGCGTGACCAATGACGCCGTCGATAGGCCCTGGATTATGACCGGATTTCTTAAGTGCACGCTGAATATCGGTAATCAATGTGCTATTCATATTGGTTTCGCAAAGTATTGGACGCCACTGCATACTTTCTTCAGTAACTTTTATTTCTCTAGAAACTACTTGAGTTTTAGCAGGGATTTCAATTTTCTTCTCAATGGCTGGACTTACTAACTTGCGCCTTTTAATCATCTTATACTCAGCAGGTACTTCCACTACTTTAGTGATAGCAGCTGTTTGGACTTTCTTTTGTTGAATAGTTTTATAAACTGCTGGCAATTCTTTTAAACATACGATGGCACCTGTTGCTTTGCCATCAATTTTGCTGCTGCGTACAGCCCACATTACCTTTTCATCTGCAACTTTACTACGCTTGGTTACAGCTTCATAGGTAGCTGGAATTTCAATTCTCTTTTCACGTGCTGGAGTAACAAGTTTGCGCACTTTTTGCACTTTTCGCTCGGCTGGAATCTCTATTTTCTTTGTACTAGCAGGTGATTTCAACACTCGTTTGCTGACTTTTTTATACACCGCCGGAATTTCAATCAAACACATGATTTCACCCGTGCTGCCATCTAAACGTTCAACAGGTCCACGTCCTTTTTTCCATTCTGTTGTCGCTGGCTTTACTAATATCTGTTCGGTTACAGTTTCATAAACAGCAGGAATTGCAACAAGTTTTGATGACGCATCTTTCACTAAGACACTTTCTTCAGCCCAACTATATTTGGCAGGGATGATTTCTATTTTCTGTGAAGCTTCAGATTTTAATACTTGTTGAGTTTCTGTCTTGTACTGTGCAGGAATATGATATTCCGCATAGCAATTTCCAATTTTTGCATCGCCCAAATTCAATCCGTTTGCAACTGCACCGGCTAAGGTCGAAGCATTCACGCGCCCAGATTTCTTAGTAGCTCCTGTTGTCCACACTTTTTCCGCTGGAGTTACGAGTACTTTCTCACTTACCTTTTTGTAGGTTGCTGGCACTGGAATTAATTTTTTAGAGGCTTCTTTCACTAATACCTTTTCTTCCACCCATTGATATTTCGCTGGAATGATACTAATTTTTGATGTGGCTTCTTTTGTGGTTACGGTTTGTGTTTCGGTTTTATACTCAGCTGGAATGATTACTTTCGCATAGCACTCACCCGCTTTGGCATTGGGTAAAGCTGTTCCTGCATTACTGGCAGCCGTTGTAACTTTTTTGACTGCTGAAGCAGCTGTATCGCCCGCTTCTTTCATCATTTCCCCAGCAGCCTTCATTTCGTGCGAGTCTGCGTACACTAGGGAAGCACACATCAGTATTGATATTGGAACAGCTGATGTGAAAATTCTCTTAATTTTCATCTAGTTCTCCATTAAAGTTTACTTAGTTTAATCTATTTTATCTTTAAGTATGTATACCTTAAAAATAAATTTATCTGATTCTTATTAGATTTGGATTATACGTGAACCAATTTTGAACAAAAAGCCTTTCTATCTTAAAGGCATGTATCTGCTACAACTATCCATTATTGTTATAAAGAACCACAATGTTCTCTTCTAACCTCTAAGGCCTTAGGCATCCACTCAATGAGTTTGCGAAATCGTATTTTATGTGACTGGGATGTGTCGACATAAACCCCTGCGGCTGCCTCTTGTTTTGTTCTGCCATATTTTCCCATATTTTTGGGGCTTCTCTTGGATCGTAGCAAGCACGAGCAAGGTAAATTTATCCCATATAATCCGCTTCAGACTCATGACTTCTTGAAAATGGCAGCAATACGCCGTATCGCGCCCCATGC
>JAPUHH010000057.1 GCA_027297825.1 Gammaproteobacteria bacterium | reverse complement strand
TAAATGTGTACAGACATAACCATTTGTTAAACATAAATTTGAATGGTGTTAAATTTATTTAAAGTGCAATATCAGCTTGGTAATAGTTGCATTTATTTGCAAATGATATTAATCTTTATATAATATTAATCCAGACTAAGGTAGGAATGGAAAATATCGATATATAATTAACTATGTATCACCCCCTGAACAACAAACTCCCTTTAATTATTTCCACAGACAGACTACTGCCCAACATATAGATTTTTTATTCTAATCATTTATATTTAGTTAATTATATTTATAAACTGAGTTTAAGGAGTAGCAATGGAGGATGATAAATTAACAAAGAGTGTACATGACCGTTATCATTCATTTTTAAAAGAAGATGTAAATCCACACGAATGGGCTTATGCATGGCGTTCAGAACTAAACAAGGGAGGATTTAGAGCCGTTGATTTTCTCATGCGTGAGATAGTCGATACGGGAAAGTGCGTGGGATGTGCAGCTTGTGTTACTATATGCCCGACAGACGTATTTGACTATAAGGATGAAAATCCTGTAGATACACGCAGTGATGCTTGCGTTTACTGTGAATTATGTGCCGACGTTTGCCCGGTTCTGCGCCCGCCCGACAAAGATTTGCTTAACCTGCTTGATTTTAAAAAACCTATTTTGGATGAAGGTTTTGGGCCCTATTGTTATGCTGTGCTGGCTCGAGCAAAAGACCCCGAATTCTTAAAAAGAGGACAGGATGGAGGTGTTACCTCGGCTTTACTTGTGCACGCATTAAAAAAAGGAACCATCAATGGTGCCGTGCTGGGAGATGTTCTGCCAGATAATCCTCAGGTTGGTATTCACAAACTTGCTACAACTGCCGAGGAAATACTCGCTTGCAGTGGTTCTCGTTATACCTATTCTCCAAATACCGTTGCACTTATCGAAGCAATGAAGCGAGATGTCCGCCCTATAGCGGTTGTAGGAGTTCCGTGTCAGGTCGATGGAGTACGCCAGCAGCAATATAGCAGCATACGCCTTGAAGTAGCCAAATGGTATCAGAAAAACATAAAGCTGGTAATTGGACTGTTCTGTTCCGAAGCTTTTACACATGAGCACATCAAACTGATGGCTGAACATTTAAATGTTGAGCCTAAAGACATCGTTAACGTCAACGTAAAAGGTAAAGTTATAATTACCTTGAGTGATGGACGTGAAGAAATTATGCCTTTAAAAGATTTCCATCCATACGCACGCCCCGCCTGCTTATACTGCCTGGACTATTCTGCCGACAATGCAGATATAGGTGTTGGAGGTATTGGGCTTAGCGGCTGGACATTTGTAGCAATAAGAACCGAGGCGGGTCACGAAGCTTTTCAGGCAGCTCTAGATGATGATTTGTTCGAAGTTATGCCTGTAGAATCAGTGCCTCGTTCCAAATCCCTTCTGATTAAACTATCTGAGATAAAAAGAAATAAGCCACTACCTGCTCTAATGCCAACACTACAGGAACGAATTGAAATAGGTAATATAAGTCCTAAAACTTTTTACAAAGATTATAATCCCGCTGACGGAGGAAAAAAGTAACCATGTCTACCGAATCTTATGCCCCGCCAATTTTAGAAGATGTTAATGTAATAGTGGCAGGTCAAGGGGGTGATGGATCACTAACAGTGATCACGCTGCTGGCCGGACTTCTGCGTGAGGCAGGTTTAAATGTATACACCCAGCGTGATGTACTGTCGCGCATCAGGGGAGGACATGCAGCAGCCACCTTGCGTGGGTTTTCGGGAAATCGTTATTGTATTGGAAGCAGTATTAAACTGCTTGTAGCATTTGACTTTGAGGCTATAGAAAAAAACACGCGGTACCTGGACAATCACAGCATAGTAGTTTTCGACGACTCCGGAGGAAAACTTAACGGCCAACTGCCAAAAGATGTCCGCCTCTATTCGGCTCCGTTTAACAGGCTGGCTATGCGTACAATGAGGCGGGAACTTTATAAAAACAGTATCGCTTTTGGTTTAGTAGGACGCATATTAGGACTAGAAGATGAATCTTTGATGAAGACTTTTGAACATCGCTTCAAAAGAATGGGAAAAACAATCCTTGAATACAACCAGGAAGCATTGCGTCTGGGTTTTAATCTATCCAATGAATTGGGACTCGCTGAAGGAGAAGGTCTTTATAAGGTTAAAAAGACAAAACCTAATAAGCAGCTACTAATTACAGGAAACGAGTCTGTTGCTCTTGGTTTTTTGGTAGCAGGTGGCCGGTTCTTCACCGGTTATCCAATTACACCTTCAACAGAAATACTGGAAACATTGCAAAAATGGTTACCTCAATACGGTGGTGTAGCAAGGCAGACTGAAGACGAGCTTGCTGGAATCAATATGGCAATAGGGGCTGCACTTACGGGAACACGATCTATGGTTGCTACATCGGGCCCCGGTTTTTCACTTATGCAGGAAGGAATCGGGCATGCGGGATCGGCTGAAATACCAATTGTTATTGTGGATTGTCAAAGATCAGGACCGAGCACCGGAATGCCGACTAAACCCGAGCAAAGTGATCTGAATCTAATGGTTTTCGGCGGGCACGGAGACTTTCCAAGAATAGTTCTTACCCCAGGACATCCCGAAGACTGCTTCTATCTTGCTGTAGAGGCAACCAACCTTTCACAACAATATCAGTGCCCAGTATTTTTGGCAATGGATCAGGCACTGTCACAAAATACAGCTACTGTTGCCCCTTACAAACTTGACGATGTAGTAATTGATCAGGGCCTTAGGCTCAATGCTGAACAATTAGAAAACATGGAAGTCTACAAGCGTTACTCTTTAGCCAATGGGGATGTTTCTCCCTACACGGTTCCCGGAACACCCGGCGGGCTCTCACTGATAACTGGTAATGAGCACGATGAGTTTGGTATTGTATCCACAAGTCCTGAAAACCGAATCAAAATGATGGATAAAAGAATGAATAAGATAGAAAAAGCAAAAAAACATTTGCCAACTGCACGTCATTTCGGTAACAAAAAGTCAGAGATTGGTTTTATAGGAATCGGTATGACATATGGTGTTATCCTTGAGGCTATGGAGCAATTAAGAGATCTGGGAGTCGACACGCAATATCATCAGCCAAGGACGATATGGCCGATCTTAGATGAAACTTTAAGGTTCATAAAAAAATGTAAACGAGTGTACGTTGTTGAGCACAATGCAGTTGGACAACTCGCTCATATGTTTATGCATCAGGGTGCAAATTCAGATAAATTGATTAAGGTATTAAAATACGATGGTACACCTTTCATACCTTCTGAACTGACAAATAAAGTTATGATAAAAGAGAAAAAACATATAAAAAGTGTAAAGAACCTAAAGAGGGAGGCAACTCTACAATGACCAAAACATTTACACCGGGAAGACCAATTTGGTGTGCAGGATGCGGTGACTTCGCCGTCCAGGGTATATTGGAAAAAGCCCTGGATAGCTCTGGCATTCTACGCCATAAATTTATGTTACTTACGGGTATTGGATGCGCGGGTACAATCCAAAACAACGTACATTGTTATGGTTACCATGCTTTGCATGGCAGAGTATTGCCCACTGCCGTTGGAGCTAAGTTATCTAATCCTGAACTTACAATTATTGCAGCCGGCGGTGACGGTGATGGATATGCTATTGGTGCTGGACACTTAATTCACTCGTTCAAAAGCAATCCGAGCATACTTTATATAGTAATGAATAACAGCAATTATGGACTAACAAAGGGGCAGCCTTCCCCTACCAGTCCAACGGGATATCGTTCAAACGTAGAAGGGGATTTGGATGCCATTTTGCTAGGGCTTAGCATCTCTTCAACTACTTTTCTGGCAAGGGGTTTTAGCGGTCACCCCGAGCAATTGGAAAAATTAATGATGGCAGCTCTGGAACATACCGAAGCAGGTAAAGGGCTTGCATTTTTAGAAGTGCTTTCACCTTGTGTAACTTATTATGACACACACCGTGAATGGAGATTTCGTGTCCTGGATGTTAACGATGATGAAAGCTACGATCCTGGTGATCGTGCAAAGGCATTTCAAAAGGTGACAGAGATAATAGGTGAAGGGAAAATACCGATAGGACTTATATATAAGGGAGAGTTCCCGTCGCTGGAATCCTTGATCTTAAGTTCAGATCACACCCCGGCAGCACTGCAGGACATTGAATCGCCGGCAATAAAAGAAGACTACCTTAAAACAATGAATGCATTCCTGGGTTAATAAGTACAGTTTAATCCAGACACTGACAGAACAGGATATTTTTCTCTAGCTGTGATTGTTAGTTCTTTGTGTGAGAAAAAGAACAAGATAATTTATTGAGTTCAATTCACTTAAAGTATTTACTTTCAAGAGTAATAAGAATAAATAAGGACTATTCTGTTTATTGAAACAATAACAAAATACTGAATTGACTAATCGAAATAATAAACCCAAATCTCTATTACTCACAAGTAATCTATTTATAAAGCTCCTCAATGTTTTTTTAGTAACCCTACCCCTGATACTTCCCGATCTTCCACAATTTGAAGGAAAAGCCATGGGAGCCCGAATGATTATGTATCCTGCGGCAGGCTTATTGGTTCCTCTTATCTGGTATTTCATAAGCAGGAAAAGCCCCTACCCTCACCTGGTAGATATCATCTTCGTACTACCATTTATCATAGATAGTGGCGGCAATGCTTTGAATCTTTATAATACCATGCCCAGCTTTGACAGATTTGCTCATCTATTTAATTGGCTTGCGCTTACCACTGCACTTGGCTCAGCCGTGTCAGTTTTAAATTTAAACCGCAAAATAATTTTCTCACTTACTGTAGGTTTTGGCGCAACTACTCATATCCTGTGGGAAATTTCAGAATTTGCTGTCATGCAAATGGGTGCATCGGGATTGCAGCTTACTTATAATGATACTATTGATGACCTCATTTTATCTTTGATTGGC
>JAPUHH010000056.1 GCA_027297825.1 Gammaproteobacteria bacterium | reverse complement strand
GAGCCATCATCAGCAATAACGACTTCAAACGAACGATCATGCTGTTTGTTTAGCGCATTTAAAACACATATAAGCGCATCATGCCGATTATATGTACTAATGATAAAGGAAACATTCATCGACAAATCTATGTTTTAAATCTTGTCAATTAGCACCTCGCGGAGAATACACAATATATTAAAGAGAATTCCAACTTTCCCGCCCTAAGCTCAGACTAGAAACAGAACGAGTAAAAATAGGCGTGACGCCTGACTTAACCGTAACGGCCACAGAAGGCAAAGCAAAAATGGTAAGTCCACTTGGTATCAGTAACCATTTAGATAATTTTGCATCAACTATTATTTTCATTAACTTTTAAATGATTGCATTTTGACACAAGCAAATAAGCTCTCTAAGCCACCAAAGTTACATAAGACAACCAATTTTTATCATAGGTATGACGGCCATACACTGCATCAAAATACATGGCTTGAAGTTTTGTAGTAATTTCACCTCGCACGCCCTCGCCGATAGCACGATTATCAAGCTCACGAATTGGCGTAACTTCTGCTGCCGTCCCAGTGAAAAATGCCTCGTCCGCAGTATACATTTCATCACGTGTAATGCGTTTTTCTATCACCGGAATATTAAGTGTTGCAGCTAACGAAATGATGGTTTTACGCGTGATGCCGTCTAATGCGGAAGTAAGTTCTGGCGTATAAAGCACTCCTTCTTTAATGATGAAGACATTCTCGCCGCTGCCTTCCGCCACAAAACCATCTACATCTAACAGCAAAGCTTCATCATAACCATCATGCAGGGCTTCATTTAACGCCAACATTGAATTAACGTAATTACCATTAAGTTTTGCCTTACACATGGCAACGTTTACATGATGACGAGAATAAGAAGAGGTTTTAACACGAATCCCTTTTTTCATATTCTCTTCACCTAAATATGAACCCCATTCCCATGCTGCGACAATGCAATGCACTTGTAAATTATCCGCTCTCAAACCCATGCCTTCTGAGCCATAAAAGCACATTGGACGTATATAGCCGTAGTCCAAATTATTTTTACTAATTGCTTCAATTTGCGCCTGATTGATTTCTTGCGGACTAAACGGCATGGGCATGCCAATAATTTTGGCGGAATTAAACAACCTTTTTGTATGATCCTGCAGACGAAAAATCGCGGTGCCATGTTTGGTTTGGTAGGCTCGCACACCCTCAAATACTCCTGCCCCATAATGCAGAGTATGAGTAAGCACATGTGTATTAGCTTCACGCCATGGCACGAATTCACCATCGTACCAAATGAATCCATCCCTATCTGACATCGACATCTTTACTTAACTCCCTGATAACAAAAAGAACTTCTTGACAAATATTCGAATAAATATGAGCTTTCAGTGTACCAGACTTGCCCAATAATTTTGTATTGCTGATCGCTCTTTAGCAAATACATCCGCATCTACGATTTCTGACAATAATTGCAAACTCAATTGATGCAGACGCTTTCGATAGGCGAGATATATTGCTTTCAGCTCCTCTGCAGATTCTTGCTTCATAAGGCCCGCTTCAGAGCAGGCATTCAGAATTCGCACATTATCTGTGTATACGGAGATTTCATTGTACTGACTGGCATAACTGAGCACATAAAATTGCACAATAAATTCAATATCAACGATTCCGCCCTTGTCTTTTTTAATATTAAACTTTGACCCGTCCTTACTCCTATGCTCTGCGAAAATCTTTTCCCGCATTTCGATTATCGATGTTCGCACTTCTTCAATATTACGTGGCTGGCATAACACAGCCTGCCTAAGCCTTACAAAATCATCATAAAGTTTAGAACTATTCGTCACCGGTCGAGCACGAACAAGAGCTTGCAGTTCCCACAGCCATGCATCATTACACAGATAATTTTCATATGAAGTGATGGTGCTAACAATGGGCCCCGACTGGCCATAAGGCCTAAGTTTTACATCAACATCAAATACCTTTCCAGCAGGAGTAACCGTAGTGAGTAAATGGATCGTGCGCTGCACTAAACGCATAAAAAAAATGTCGTTATGTATTTTTTTTATGCCCTTAGTTTCAGATGATGCGCCCACACTATTATGCACAAATACCAAATCTAAATCAGATCCATACCCCAACTCCAATCCACCCAATTTCCCATATTCAATGATTAGCAACTCCGGTGTAAACACTTCCCCACCTACATCACATATAGGTTCGCCGTACTTGTTTAGTAAATCTTGGTAGGCTTGATTCACCGCACTACCAATACAAGTCTCTGCTAACCATGACAAATGATCGCTCACCCGCATAATAGGGAAAGCTTCTACAATATCCGCAGCAGCAATTTGCAAAACTTGTGCATGTTTAAATTCACGCAAACGCTCCATAAATTCTTCCAGGTC
This sequence comes from Gammaproteobacteria bacterium, assembly GCA_027297825.1. Taxonomy (GTDB): domain Bacteria; phylum Pseudomonadota; class Gammaproteobacteria; order UBA4575; family UBA4575; genus JAPUHH01. The sequence continues at coordinate 3,433 of JAPUHH010000056.1, read as the reverse complement.
ATCGCTTGATGGCTGAAGAGCGACTTCAAGTTGTTGCTGCATCTCATCCAAACTAGGTGGCTCATAAGAACGATCCATACGTAAGATTTCATCCAGCAGTAATGGATGCGTTGAAATATATTGTGTAATCCATTGGCTGACTTCTACAAGCTTAAATAATGCTGTTAATTTATGCTGATTTTCTATTAACAATGCAACATAAGTAGATCGCTGCACAATCTTAGTAAGGATACTTAAGAATCGTTCTACAACCAACGCTGGTTTTTCCACTTGCATAGTATGCTGCAAGAATATGGGCATAAACTCATCCAGCCTTTGGCTCGCTACTGGCACAAGCTGTTCAACAACACCGCTATTAAAAAAAGCCAGTAGACGCGCATAAATATTATCTACGTGGGCGGGAAAATATCTTCCTAAGATACTCAAACTGTAATCTTTATCCTCAATCTGCTGCCACAATAGAAAAAAATCATTATTTTTTTCTGTCGCATTTTCTTTGCCAGAACCATTGATTTGCAGCAATTCGTGAAATACCTTACTAACCTTTGAACTATGCAAGGTGTATTCAGTGTAAAACTCATCCCACATACCAGCGCCCATTAAAAAAGCATACTGTACTTGCTCAAACTCTTCTGTTGGCAGAATGTGAGTTTGCTGATCATCCCTAATCTGCAATCCATTTTCAGCTTTCCTTAGAAACAAGTAAGCCGAAACCAAGTCAGTGACATTTTGCTTGGATAATTTTTCTTGTTCGCCCAAATATTCCAGCGCCCCTAGGGTAGATCGGATTCTCAAATTTTCATCTCGGCCGCCAAAAATAAGCTGAAACATTTGCGCAATAAATTCAATTTCTCGTATTCCCCCTTGCCCAATCTTCAAGTCCTGTTGTGCAGAATTTTGACTTGCTTTTTGATCGACTAACGCTTTCATCTCGCGCAGTGATTGCATAGCTCCATAATCAAGATACCGGCGATAAATAAATGGCATTACATCTTTTAGAAAATCCTCGCCTGATTGCACATCACCAGCAATCGAGCGCGCCTTAATCCATGCATAACGCTCCCAATCACGGCCATGCGTTTGAAAATATTGATCAATTGCAGAAAAGCTAGGCATTAAAGTTCCAGAATTACCAAATGGTCGAAGACGAGTATCTACTCGAAACACAAACCCATCTTGTGTTTGTTCCGCTAACACTTTGATTAACAGCTGCACTAATTTCAAATAAAAACTTACAGCAATAGCATGTTGATCTTGTGTGTAATTTGGATCGTCGTCATAGGCAAACACAAGATCCACATCAGACGAAAAGTTAAGCTCTTTCCCTCCAAGCTTGCCAAGCGCAAAAACAACAACACGCTGAGGCAATGACTGCTCAAACTCACTTGCATAAGGTCGTGATTGCAGCCACGTAAAACACCAAGTCAATGCCTTATCAATACTAATTTGAGCAAAAATACTAAGCTCGCTTAAGGATTGTTGGACTGTTGCATTCTGTTGCAAGTCCCTCCATGCAATACGTGCAAACTCTGCCATACGGACACGCCGCAAAATTTGCTGCAACTCTTCAACATTTTTAGCCTGAGAAAATATAGGCTCTAGTAACTCAATATAGTTTTCCAATTGATAGTCTTCATGCAAAGACTCATCAACGATTAGACCTTGCAACCATAATGGTTGCGCAACACATACGCGTTTAATAAATGGACTTGCACACCAAATAGCAAGAATTTCATCTTTATGTTTCGCTACCTTTTGAGCGCCATCCAATTTAGCCAGCATGGCTTCATAGTCTTGCTGGAGTCTTGGTAGGGCAAGCTGGGATGGAATAGCAAGCATAGGGTCAAATCTGGCGTAAAACCAAGGGAACCTCTGGTTTATTCTGCACGAAGTAGATGGTGAACGAAAATGCTCCGATTCAAGGCGCGAAACGCGCGTAATAGCAAGCTATTGCGGACGACTGCAGGTATGCAGGAGCATTTAACCGAGCTTTGCAACACAGAAGCTGAATACTTTAGACGCAAGAACGAGTTCACGAATAGATCAGAGATCCCCTAGGATAATGTCGTACATATTGTAGCTGACTTGTGCGATTTAGATATTCTAAATGATAATGAGAATTGATATCATTAGTATTGTAATCTAATTACCAACTCACGGCATGGAGGAAAATTTAGGTGCGAGCAGAATACCCAAACCGATTGCGCTATGGATTAGCGTTCTGTCTTTGTCTTTTTACTTCTATTCTAAGTGCTGCGGAGGTCAACGTTTATTCTGCTAGAAAAGAAGGCCTGATTAAACCACTACTCCTTCAGTTTGAGGCCAACACTGGCACAAAAGTAAATTTAATTACCGGCAATGCCGATACCCTGCTACAACGCTTAATAAGTGAAGGCAAAAACAGTCCTGCTGATGTACTCATTACCACCGATGTTGGACGTTTATATCGAGCACAAAAAGCCAAGGTGCTGCAAACAATCCACTCAGAAACACTGGAAAACTCAATACCAGAACAGTACAGAGACCCGCAAGGATATTGGTTTGGTCTATCATTAAGAACCCGTCCCATTGTGTATGCAGTAGATCGAGTTACACCAGAACAACTCTCAACATACGAGGCATTAGGCAACCCCGAATGGAAACAAAAAATATGCATTCGCTCATCGGATAACATCTATAACCAATCTCTTGTCGCATCCTTAATCGCACACCTAGATGAAGAAAAAACACTTGCTTGGGCTTCCGCACTGGTTAAAAACTTTGCCCGTCCCCCACAAGGTGGTGATCGCGATCAAATAAAGGCCGTGGCTGCAGGTCAATGCGATATTGCCGTAGTGAACAATTACTACCTTGGCATCATGCTTGCCTCCAAGGATAAAACCGAACAAAAAGCTGCTAATCAAGTGCGCATATTTTGGCCCAATCAAAACGATAGAGGCGTACATGTAAATATTAGTGGTGGCGCAGTAACAGCTTCGTCAAAAAATAAGGATTCTGCAATAGCATTATTAGAATTTTTGGCGAGTGATACAGCACAACAATGGTATGCCGAAACCAATCTTGAATATCCTATTAAACCAGGCGTGCAACCCAGTGAAATCCTGAAGTCATGGGGCGAGTTTAAAGCCGATACATTAAGCTTATATCGTCTTGGTGAGCTCAATGCGCAAGCCGTAATGATTATGGACCATGCCAAATGGAAATGATCGCTAACAACAATAAACATGAGCACCAAAAACGCAACGCTCACTGAGCACAGCCACACAAAACTATTTTTTCTACAAAACAGTGATTTTGGCTGGGTAACGTGCACTTTAATCACAGCACTACTGCTAAGCATCCCTGTAGTTACAGTGTTGTCTTCGGTTTTTTTACCGGCTAGTGAAGTTTGGCAACATATTAAAGCTACTGTACTTTCTAATTACATAAGCAA
>JAPUHH010000055.1 GCA_027297825.1 Gammaproteobacteria bacterium | reverse complement strand
TTGGTCATCTATAGAGGAACTTAACTGCAACCAACTCGTTTCTTTTCCCGGATCCCTATTTCCAAAATAAGGCGCATGCGATAGTGCACATCCTTGACTCACTGCGGTAAATATCTCTTCAGACTCATTATCAAACCCAGTAACCATAAATGGATGCTGCATTTGCAACTTATTGGCAAGATTTGTAGTGGCATTACAAGCTTCTCGATATGGATCAATCACCAGTCGTGACAAGTTTGCTGGCAAAAATACAATATCATCTAAGCTTGGCGCACGACTTTCTGGAAAAGGATTGCTACGCGTTCGAAGCCGCTTGCGCAACATTGATTTAAGTTTTACGTTATCTGCAGGATTAGTACGCGCCATGGAGAAAATATCTTCGCGGTGTGCAACAGAATAATCAGACGAACCTGTTTCTGCATCACAGCGGTAACACCTCGCGGCCTCATTTTTTGCTGTTTCCCAATCATAAGTAGCTTCGATTTCAGGGAACTCAACTGGATTTTCTCCGACACCAAAAAACTCTGGGTGATGCGGATTAAACCTCTCCCATTTAATATCTTGGGCAACAGGCACCCTTCTAGTTCGATAGGGTGTGCGGTATGGAATTGGGTTATCGATACCATTAAGAAATGACTTCACATAATATGCTGCACGTTGTCCATGGTGCATTGCCATAACAATTGTGGATCCACCAAAAGCACCATCACCTGCAGCAAATACTTTTGCATCAGCAGTGCGCATGGTATCCCAATCCGTTTGTACCCGGTCAGTAGCCATTAAACCCTTGCTAGCCAATTCATCACTTTCACTTTGTTGCCCTACAGCCGCGATGACCATGCCGCATTCAATAACGTGCTCGCTTCCAGATACTACTTTAGGCCGACGGCGACCATCTTCATTATCAACTTCGCTCAACTCAGTTTTTACACATTTAAGCAACAATTGATTGTCTTTTTCTTCAACTTCAACTTGCTGCGTATAGTAGAAAAACTCAATACCTTCTTCGATGGCACCTTCCAATTCTATACGTCTTGCAGGGATTTCATCGGGCCCTCTTCGATAAATTACTTTTACACTTTTACATCCAGGTAAACGTAATGCTACACGGCATGCATCCATGGCAACATCTCCCCCACCCACTACTACAACAGTTTCTGGTAGTGTGGGTCGCTCACCATCATTCACTTTGCGTAAAAAACTTACCCCATCTATTACATTTTCATTGCCAGATTCACCAGGTATCTCCATTGATTTCCCCCACCAAGAACCAATAGTTAATAACACTACATCATGTTTAGATTTAAGCTCATCTAATGACGTTTCTTTGCCCAAACCAGTGTTTAAATGGATTTGCAGTCCCGGACATCGCTTCAACAAACGATTAATATCTTCTTCGATAATACCGGGTGGCAGTCTAAACGCAGGAATACCCCAAATCATCATGCCACCGAGTCGATCTGTCATTTCATATACATGCACTTCGAATCCCGCCGCACACAAATCATGTGCAGCCGTAAGACCTGCAGGTCCTGAACCTACAATGGCAACGGTTTGAGACTGGGTGACTTCTATTGGGGTCGGCACATAAGTTGCACCTAACTTATCCATTACAAATCGCTTAAGATTGCGTATTTGTAGTGGACCATCACTGTCGGTACGTCGACAAGCCGGTTCACACGGCGCATCACACACGCGACCACATATAGAGCTGAACGGATTTGTCGCAGTTATGGCTTCAAAAGCTTCATCAAATTTACCTTCCCAAATGTAACCAATGTAAGAAGGCGCGTCGGTGCCGATAGGGCAAGCAACCTGACAGGGAGCTGGCACATAATTAATGTCAGCCGTATGGTCTTCATAATCAGGCGGTACTTCTGGCATCAAAATTCGATTGATATCGTAGACAGTACTCATACTACTGCTCTTACTTTAATATCAATATCGCCATCTCCATATTGAGGTTCGTAAGGTAAGCCCGTGATATCTGCAGCTTCTGGTGTCAATGCCACCAAGTCATCTCGATTAAATTGCGTTACATCATCGTATCCTAACTCATTAGCAATAGCAGCGATTTGCCAACGTACACTTTCTAAAAAGCGATGAATATTTTGCGCTTCAACCTCAGGTTGATAACGTTTTTCATGCTCGGGATCCTGTGTTGCAATTCCAGTCACACATGTACCTACATGACACTGCATACAAGCGATGCATCCTCCAGCAATGATAGTTGATGTACCAAATGCTACGGCATCAGCACCCAAACATAGTGCTTTAACCGCATCGACACCATCTCGAATCCCACCCATGAGGACAATTTGAATATCATCACGTCTACCAATCTCTTCTAACGCATCTAACGCTTCAATAATGGCAGGCAAGGTTGGAATACCTACATAGTCAATCACTTCAGCACTTCCGGCACCCGTCGAACCTTGCATGCCATCTAATTCAACAAAATCAAAACCATCTTTGACAGCAATTTTTATATCGTCTCGCACACGACCTGCACCCAACTTAATACTTACTGGTAATCGATAACCGGTGGCTTCGCGCAGTTCTTCTACTTTTATCACTAAATCATCTGCACCAAGTATATCCGGGTGTCTTGATGGTGAACGCAAATCAATACCCGGTGGGATGCCTCTAATTTTAGCCAGTTCCGGCGTTACTTTTTTCGCCATCAATTGCCCGCCTAAACCAGGTTTCGCGCCTTGTGATATATATATTTCCAAACCATCGGCACGTTTCATATCATGAATATTCCAGCCTAATCGTCCACCCAACATTTGAAAGATAAGTTGTTTTGCCGCACCGCGTTGTGCGTCACTCATCCCACCTTCACCAGTATTTTCAGCAATATCAGAAAGCGTTGATGCAAGCCCAATTGCTCGTTTAGTGGATGCACTTAATGCGCCATAACTCATCGGCGCAATCATAACCGGCATGCTTAATTTAAGAGGTTGAGCGCCATTAATGCCACCAATTTCCGTGCGCATTCTTACATTAGGTATTACATTCGACTCGCTGCCAGCCTGCGATAGATCTTTTCTAAAGGCTAAATCTGAAAAATGAGGTAATGGCCTTGCGCCACCGTATCCACGAATCCGATAACGCCCTATCTGAGATTTGATATATAAATCTTCTTGTATTTTTGGATTCCAGTAATCGGATGCACCGGAGAAAGTAAAAAAAGGAATACTACGCATTTGTGTTTCAGAAGTTGAATAACGTAGTTTTTTGCCAGCGTTAATTACTTTTTTAAAACTTCCTTTAAACGATATTTGATAACGATCTAAAAATTCCCTGATGTCATCTACTTCAGCGCTATCGATGTCTGTAAGCTCGGCATCAGAACCTAGATCTTCAACCTTACCTCCAATAAAAATTTCTCCAGCCGTCATATCTTCACCAATTTTTACACCTGAATCGCCCAAAATGATGATTCGACCACCATACATCATATAACCAGCCATAAAGTTTGCATTGCCTGCACAACACAATGTTCCGGCCTTCATCACTTGTCCCGCACGCGACCCCATATTTCCGCGTATTACAATTTCAGCACCACGGATTGCCACACCAGGTATTGCACTTGCGTTTCCACCCACCACAACAGATCCAGAATACATATTGTCGCCAACACCCCAACCTACGTTGTTTTCAACTTCAAAGTGCGCAGCATCACTTAGTCCCGCACAAAAATAACCTGCGGAACCTCGTACTTTTACGGTAATTGGATGAACTAGACCGACACCTATGTGGTGGCGCGCATCGGGATTGATTACTTCGACATTTTCTCCGTTTTGACCGCATTGTCGAATTTGTTCATTACCTTCTCTTACGGAAGTTTTTCCTAAATCGATCTTGACCATGTGTTATATGTACCTGGTGGTGGTTCTTTTGTATTTAGCGCTTGTCCTGGAAACAACTTGTTAAGTGAAACTTCTTCTGATGCAATAGCAACCAAATCATCTGTTTCATACATAACCATTGGTTTAACTGCTAAACGATCTTTTGCATAACCTATTTCATCTTTTGTAGAGACAAGAAATGAAAATGTACCATCAAGATCATCAATGGAAGTTTTAAGCACATCTTTTAACTCATCGCCTTGCGATAGTTTGTCGGCGAGATAGACAGCTATTAACTCGCTATCGTTGTCGGTGTGAAACTCGTAATCACGTTGCTCAAGACGTCGGCGCATTTTCCAATAATTGGTAATTTGCCCGTTGTGAACAATTGCAACATCTGCAAATCCAGTAGCCCAAAATGGATGCGCAGCCTCAGGCTTAACATCTGATTCCGTTGCCAATCGCACATGCCCCAAACCATGAGAACCTTGAAATTTACGAATGTGGTAACGCTCATCTACGTCCTCCGCACTGCCAACATCCTTAATAATATCCAAGCTATTACCAATAGATACCACCTTTGCAGCGTGCTCAAGCGCGTAGGAAATCTTCAGAATATCACCCGTATAATTAACCGTTACACGATAAGTTTCCCCCACCTGTTCATCATCAATAATCAATGCACCATGCTCATCTAATAACTGCTGAATAGACTTAATTGCGGCAATAGACTCATCTCCTTGACCTACAAATAGTCTTAGTTTTAATGTATTTTCTTGTGACTCACCATATAGAGCGAACCCGGTAGAGTCCGGACCACGATGTTGGCAGCCATTTAGCATATTGACTAGAGCCTCACCGATTTTGAACGAATTCGATGAGCCCTTGAGCATGATCCCCGCGATTCCACACATAGGTTATTCCTTAAATCAAAATTAAAAAGAATTGTGTAATTTTATCTTATTTTACAAAGTAACTGTAAATAAAATTATATTACTATGAAGAATTTTCTATTTGTAGGTGTATTATATTACTGACGCGACTCAAGAGTCATAATACCTCGATTTATGTAGGGTTTAGTACACAATAAACCTATACAACTGCATTCAAATGAACATGATTTAAAAAACATTCACTATTAATCTAAAGATAATGTCTGTTGAATAAAATAAATAATGAAATTTTCAGATGATACAAATTAACGAAGTACTCGGTCATTCACATGATTCGAAATTATCGGGTCAACTCCACGATTTATCTCATCAAAATCAAGTCGAATATATCGTATTAGACTACGCCAATTTACAACGCCGACGTTTTCGCACCAAAACAGACAAAGGCACTGATTGTGCAATTGCTATTTCACGTGAAAAAAAATTATCCAATGGTGCCGTTTTATTGCTCGAAAATAATCGCGCTATTGTCGTAAAAATGGCAAAAGACCAATGGCTGTCACTCAAACCAAAAGACCTATCTAGCGCGATTGAGCTTGGATACTTTGCTGGCAATATGCATTGGCGCGTTAAATTTGAAAAAGAACGTCTTGATATTGCGCTTGAAAGTCCTGAAGAAATCTACCTAGAGCGTTTAAAAGGTTTTTTTAATAAAAATAAAATAACACGACTTAATAATGATTGAAGAAGAGCAAATTCTTACTCTTTTACAATATGGGGATAGTTTTTTCCCTTCCGGTGCAGTGTCTTTTTCTTGGAGTTTAGAAATGTTGAAAAACGACAATGTCATCACTTCAATAAACGGTGTAGAAAATTTTATTGAAAATCAACTATTAGAAAGATGGGGCCCATTTGAGCGCGTCGTACTTGCTCATTCTCATGACTGCACAAATGATTTCGAAGCTGTGATTCATATTGATCAACTTGTGGATTGTATGACCTTAGCGAGCGAACTAAGAAATGGATCAAAAAGATTAGGGTCTGCTCTATTATCTACATATAGCAAATTAAATACCTCACTTGCAGACCATTACCTAGATCTTATTAATAATGGACAAGCCCATGGACATTTACCTGTCGCACAAGGGCTGATGTGGAATTCAATAGGCTTATCTAGAAAATCAGCACTAACGCTATCAGCACACAGTTTTTGTGTTTCAGTACTCGGTGCCGCCTTGCGACTTGGTCTTGTGGGCCATATTGATTGCCAAAAGAGCTTGACTCATTTTCGCAAATTAATTACCGAGATCTTAACTTGGCCTATACCCGATATAGAAAATATTCACGCATTTACACCTTTTGCGGATATCGCATCGATGCGCCATGAGAATGCTGATGCCAGACTATTTGCAAACTAAATAAATAGTGATTCGTAAATTCGGAGATGAACAATGCTGTTAACACCAACTGAACTAGAGCGTTTGACCATTTATACCGCAGCCGAACTTGCAAGAAAGAGAAGAAAAAAAGGATTGCAATTAAATCATCCAGAAGCAACTGCCATTATTGCTGATGAGATATTAGAGGGGGCAAGAGAAGGTCGCACCGTTGCAGAGCTGATTAGTTATGGTTCTACACTATTAAATACTGATGATGTGATGCCAGGTGTAGATGACATGATGCACATGCTTCAAGTCGAAGCCACTTTCCCAGATGGAACGAAGCTGGTGACCGTACATGAACCGATTCGCCCAGGCAAAAA
>JAPUHH010000054.1 GCA_027297825.1 Gammaproteobacteria bacterium | reverse complement strand
TCGTCTATAGGATGAAGTAATGTGCTGCTATATTCATTATCATTAATAATTGCGCTTAATGCTAAAATTTTGGGGATGTACTCGCGTGTTTCTCTAGGTAAGTGCAGATCCCAATAACTATTTTCATCTTTACTCGCAGTACTTTTTTGTAGTGCTCGCTTTATGCGTTGCGGGCCAGCGTTATATGCGGCTAAGGTAAGCAGCCAATCACCATCGAATTTATTGTTGAGCTGGGCTAAATAATCTAGCGCAGCAATGGTGGAGGCATAGACATCATGGCGGCCGTCGTAACCTTGGGTTCGCTGCAAGCCAAATTCCCAAGCGGTGTAAGGCATGAATTGCCATAAACCAACGGCTTTTGCGCGTGAGCGTGCTTTGGGGGAATAACCGCTCTCTACTATCGGTAAAATTGCCAGCTCAGTCGGCATCTGACGTTGCTCAATCTCGTTTAACACGAAATAGATAAAGGGCTCAGAGCGACGCGTTACAATAGATAAGAATTCAGCGTTATCAAGGTATTTTTGTTTTTGCCGGGCAACGCGAGGATGTACGTAGAATTGCGATAAGGCTAAGTTTTTTGCGATGTGTTGCCAGATAAGTTGATCATCATTCGCTAGTGCCGTGGATAATTCTTCAGTGCGAGATATACTGCTTGGCGGAATAATAAAATCTGGAGTGATGGCGTTTGTTGCAGCGCCCGTTATAATTTCATGGCTTGAATGAATTGGTTTTGTGAGGGAATGGCTGCACGCTACGACTGTAAGTGTCAGAAGTATTAGTAGAGGGATTATTGGCAGCGGGGTTAATAAATGTGAGCTAGTAGTTTTGCTCGATACTCTATCCTTCATGTGCGCGAAGCATAAAGATACAAAATAAAGAGATCAACCATAAAATATAATGAAAATAAAATAAGTTTAGATTTGTTTCATTCTTTTTAGCAGGTTTGCATCACAAATAATTGTTTTAAGGTAGAATTAGATCATGCATGAATCCCATCTCTTTAATAGCGTAAAATTTGCACAGCAATTACATAATTGGTATGCAAGTCCTGCTGGACAAATTTTAGGCAAAGAGTTGGAAAATAAAGTAGAGCAGTTGTTACCGAGTTTGTTTGGCTATTACGCGTTGCAAGTAGGTGCTCTTTGCAATGGCGTGGATCTGTTAAGAGGCAGCACGATCGGCCAAAAAACATACATGGCAGTCAGCCCTAAGCAAGGCAATATCACTGCCAGCCCACTAGCATTGCCTTTTCTTCAAGACACATTAGATTTAATTGTATTACCGCATACTTTGGATTTATCTCATGATCCTCATCAAGTGCTACGTGAGGCGCAACGTGTACTGATTCCTGAAGGCCATATAGTCCTGATAGCGTTTAATCCTATGAGTATGATGGGCTTGTGTAAGCTCGCCTTAATGGGTAGCAAGCGTATACCTTGGGCAAGTCATTTTTATACGGCCCGAAGATTAAAAGATTGGCTCGCATTGCTTGATTTCACTGTGCTGACTACCGCGCATGTAGGGATACGGCCGCCGATACAAAATTTAAGTGTTCAACAGCGCTTAGAATTTTTGCAAAATATGGATCGCTATGGAATGAGTCGTTTCGGATCTGTGCAACTGTTTATTGCTAAAAAACGTGTGCTTACATTAACACCAAGGCCTGAGTCTTGGCGGCCACATCGTGGCATTATTCCAGTAAATGTTACAGAACCCACTGCAAGGCAAGTCAAGCATGCTAAATCAAGTCGATATATACACTGACGGCGCTTGTCGTGGTAATCCTGGGCCTGGTGGATGGGCCGCGATTTTGCGTTATCAAGATAATGAAACTTTGCTCAATGGCGCGGAAGCTGATACCACCAATAATCGTATGGAGCTACAAGCTGCAATTTCAGCTTTGCAAAATTTAAAACACCCTTACGCTGTTGTTCTGACGACAGATTCGCGTTATTTAATGGATGGTATTCAACAGTGGCTGCCCAATTGGAAAAAAAATGGCTGGAAAACTGCAGCTAAAAAGCCAGTAAAAAACGATGACTTATGGCGTCAACTAGACAAGCTAGTTGAAGAACATCACATCACATGGAAATGGGTCAAGGGGCATAGTGGACATGTGGAAAACGAGAGAGTAGATCGTCTTGCGAATGAAGCAATCGATAATCTGTTATTGTGAGCTTATTTAGGATGATTGAACTCAAAACTGTTTGCTTGAATTAAGTGTAAAGATAAATATGCGCCAAGTAGTCCTCGATACAGAAACCACGGGTCTTGAAGTTTCCCAAGGTCACCGGCTTATTGAAATTGGTTGTGTCGAAATTATGCACCGACGAACAACAGATCAAACCTTTCATCAATATGTAAATCCTGAACGCGATATCGATGCCGGCGCTCAAGAAGTACATGGCATCACACTTAAAGATCTTGAAGATAAACCTAAATTTTCAACTATTGCTGATGACTTAATTCAGTATATCGAAGGTGCTGAACTAGTGATTCATAATGCATCCTTTGATGTGGGTTTTATCAATGCGGAATTAGTGCGTGCTAAACATAAAATTACTGATATTAGAGAATGCTGCACAGTTATTGATTCTCTAAGCCAGGCTAGAAAAATGCATCCTGGACAAAAAAACAGTCTAGATGCCTTATGTAAACGTTACGAAATCGATAATTCGCATCGAGAGCTGCACGGAGCATTGCTCGATGCTCAGATTCTAGCGGATGTCTATTTGGCGATGACGGGCGGCCAAACGACATTAAGTTTAGCGGCTCATAATAGTAAAAATGTGCGACAAGATGCGTCATCCAAGGATTCAGCAAGTCAAAGACCCGCACTTAAGGTGATCTACGCGAACGATGATGAACTGAGTGATCACGAAGCATTTTTGAATAAAATTCAACAAGAAAGTCAATCTGGCTGTGTTTGGCTGAAAGGCTTGCCTGAGTGAGTCTAGGCTAAGGATTTTGTTTTTGCAGTTGCTGTGCTGCGTGAATTTCGTTACATTCCATCCATCCTAAATACCCCACCTTGTGGAGACATCTATTATGAGACAAAAGCCAATGGCATTATTACTAATTACCTTATTTTTAATCCTTGTTTCTGGATGCGGGGATGATGGTGGAGCTGCGGACGGTAAATGGGTGGGCGAAGTATTTGCAAGTTCAAATTCAAAGTCTTCCACACAAGTAGGTGAGTTTGGCTCCTATGAGGAATGCCTCGAAGCAACGCAAAAAGAAGCTAAATCCGGAATCTTCAACTGCGGTATAAAATAGCAACCGTTATATATTCATCGGGCAGGTGCTGTAGTGCTAGGTGATATTCAAGCGCTTAAAGTTGTGGCAAGTTTTCTGGTACAGTGCTAATTGCTGTGTTTTAGAAGTCTTTGTTTGTCGCGTTGCCAATCTCGTTCTTTAATGCTCGCACGCTTATCTTGTTTCTGTTTGCCTTTGCTGATCCCAATGTTGATTTTGGCCAACCCTTTTTTCCAGTACATGGATAAAGGCACAATGGTGAAACCCTTTCTTTCTACAGCGCCCACTAATTTTGCGACTTCATTTTTGTGCAATAGCAATTTACGGGTTCGCGTTGGATTGGCCACTTTGTGAGTTGAGGCAGTCGGTAAAGGGCTAATGTGTGCACCTAATAACCAGGCTTCCATATTTTTTAGTAAGACATAGCTCTCTTTTAATTGTATGTTTTTTGATCTCAAGCTTTTAACTTCCCAACCTTCAAGCACCAATCCAGCTTCAATTTGTTCGAGAATGAAGTAATCATGGCGAGCTTTTTTATTGATCGCTATATTGTTATCAGGTTTTTGTTTAGGCTTTGCCATGACTCTACTATGGGTAATTTATGTCGTAAGTTTATATGGGCTTACGATGGTTGGTAGTATAAGTTAAATAATATTTATAAGTGCTTAATTTGCTAACACAGTAATGTAGGTTATTTATGGCTACTGTAAGAACATCGATCCATGGTTATTGGTCGTCACGATTTGCATTTGTGCTCGCCGCATCAGGTTCTGCAATTGGCTTAGGCAATATTTGGAAATTTCCCTATATGGCAGGTGAAAATGGCGGTGGAGCGTTTGTGCTTTTGTATCTTGTCTGTGTGGCGTTATTTGGCGTTCCAGTAATGATGGCTGAAATATTGTTAGGGCGTCGTGGTAGAAGTAGTCCAATGAATACAATGAGAGTGTTGGCGGCTGAAGAAAAATGCAGCAGCTCATGGAATTTACTTGGATTAATGGGAGTACTTGCCGGGTTTTTGATCCTCTCATACTACAGTGTGATAGCAGGATGGGCGTTGGACTATGTGGTTGAAATTGGCAGTGGTTCATTTGTGAATGTCACCCGTGATGAGGCGGGAGAAGTGTTTACTAATTTAATTTCGAGTCCAAGGCGACTGCTGTTTTGGCATACACTATTTATGGTGTTAACCATGGTGGTAGTGGCTCGGGGTGTGAGCAAAGGTCTTGAAATAGCGGTGCGATTATTGATGCCAGCTCTGTTGTTTTTGGTTTTGGTAATGATTGCCTACGCAATGGTGAAAGGGGATTTTTACGCGGGGCTAAAATTTTTATTTACACCCGACTTCTCTAAATTAAGTCCTGGGGTGGTATTGAAAGCGATGGGGCAAGCCTTTTTTAGTCTTAGTTTAGGAATGGGCGCGATTATGATGTACGGCTCTTATTTGCCCCGCGATGCCTCTATTGCCACAACAAGTTTTCAGGTAGCAATTGTCGATACCGTGGTAGCTGTACTTGCGGGCTTAGCAATTTTTCCTATTGTGTTTGCAAATGGCCTGGAAGCAGGGCAAGGGCCAGGGTTAATATTTAACACCTTGCCACTGGCCTTCGGGCAAATGATGGGTGGTGTATTTTTTGGCGCAATATTTTTTGTGTTATTGGTGTTTGCTGCATGGACATCGGCTATTTCTTTGATTGAGCCTGCGGTAGCTTGGTTGATAGAAAAATTTTCGATATCGCGTTTATGGTCTTCTCTGATTTGTGGAGGGATAGCCTGGGTAATTGGACTAGGTACCGTATTTTCGTTTAATAACTGGAAAAGGATAGAATTATTTAACGACACTTTTCTTGCAGGGAAGTCGTTTTTTGATTTGCTAGAGTATACAACCTCAAACATTATGCTGCCGTTAGGGGGTGTGTTAATTTGTATTTTTGCAGCATGGTTTATGCGAGAACCTTCGCGACGTGATGAACTGCAGATTGTAAATGAAGGCGCTTACCACGTATGGCGTTTTCTGGCTAGATACATTACTCCCCTGGGTGTTATTCTGATTTTTTTACACGCGATTGGTATTCTCGAAAAGCTTCACATTACCTAATTTATATTATGATTCATGTGCAACGCAGTGCATTGCTACCTTTTTCAGTGGCGCAGATGTACCGATTAATCAATGATGTGGCTGCATATCCTGAGTTCGTTCCTTGGTGTGTGGAATGCGAGGTGCACAAAGAAGATAAGAGTGAAAAGCAAGCTACGATGAATTTTGCGAGTCGAGGTATTAAGGCATCTGTGACGACTCGTAATGAACTGATAAAAGATAAGTCCATCACAATGAAATTAGTCGAGGGTCCTTTTAAACATCTGTTAGGGTGTTGGCAATTCCAGGCTATTGATGAGCATGCATGCAGGGTGGAATTTGATATGAAATTTGCCTTTTCTAATCGACTCTATGAAGTAACTTTCGGCCCAATTTTTAATCAAGTGACGAATAAATTAGTATCTACCTTTGCACAAAGAGCTGAGGAAGTGTATGGGAGATAGCAATTCTATCGCTGTAATGGTTTGTTATGCCACTGCTAATCAACAAGAAATTATTCCACTCGAGCTGCCACCGCAGACAAACATATTGCAAGCAATACAGCAGTCAGGAATATTGGATCAATATACAGAAATTGATTTAGCCAAAAATACTATTGGTGTATTTGGCAAGCTTGTAAATTTAGATCAGGTTTTGCAAGACAAAGACAGAATAGAAATTTACCGACCATTGAGAATAAACCCAATGGACGCACGTCGCAGCCGAGCGGCTCGAGAGAAGTATTAATATTCTAGTAGGGCATTGAGTAATATTATCTAATTCAGAGGTATTTATATGAAACCTATTGCTACTTTTTTTATTTATAGTTTGATGTTTAGTGAAATATTAAGTGTGGTAGGAGTAGCGAATGCCGAAGGGATGAAAGTTAAGCCTGGTTTATGGGAGACAAAGAGAATCGTGTCTCTGCCTTTTGGACGTGGCGAGCAAGAACATACTTCGCAAGATTGTATTACTGAGTCTGAGATTACTCCTGAGAAGTTGATGAAGGATGCTGAGGGTTGTCAGGTCTTAAATGCCAGCGTCGATACGAATGCCATGCGTTGGACGATAAACTGTCAAAATGAAGGTGTGGAGATGGTGGGCAAAGGTGCTGCGGAATCTACGGGTACAACGATTACCGGCGGCATGGATATTTCAGCCACCTTTAATGGCCAAGAGATGAACATGAATACACAATGGGAGGGGGTCTATATTGGCGAATGCAAATAAATTGCAGCTGCATTCTGTCGCTTCGTTGTAAAGGCTTTGTGTGTAGCTTCTTTATTCGTTTCTAATGAGTGCTCCAGTTCTTCGGCTTGTTGCTCTAATGCTGTCTGCTATTTTTCGGCTGCTTCGATCTTGCTGTCATTTTTTGTTGTGGAAGTATCATCGGCAACAATATTGTGTTTAATGATTTCAATAATCTCATCTCGGTCAAAAATTAATGTCAATTGGCGGCGCTCTTGTTCCCCATAACCTGGGGTGAATAGGTAAACATAATCCCATCTATCTGGGTGGAAACTGTCAACGATCAGGGGGTTGCCAAGTACAAAATGCACTTGTTCTTTTGTCATGCCTAAGGTTATTTTGTTAACCGCTTCCGTCTCCAGTGCATTGCCTTGTTGCACATCGATTTTGTGTACCGTCAGTAATTTACTTTGGCAGCCATATGCAGATATGGTGCAACACAATGTGCATGCAATAATTTTTATGTAGTTCATGTGTTTATTAGCTTTTAACTTGGCGTAACATTTCTTTTGCATGTTCTTGTGTGTTGTGAGTCATTTCGATTCCGCCGAGCATGCGTGCTAGTTCTTCTGCTCGTGCAGTTTCAGTAAGATGTGCAATTTCTGTCGCAATCGAATGGCCCTGTTCGGATTTTTTAACTTTATAATGATGATGTGCTTGTGCTGCCACTTGAGGTAAGTGAGTAACGCAAAATACCTGCGCGCCACTGCCTAAATTACGCAAGTGCTTGCCCACTACTTCGGCAGTTGCTCCTCCCACACCGGTGTCGACTTCGTCGAAGATTAGGGTAGGGATGCATAAATTATTTGCAGTTGCCATTTGTATGGCAAGGCTCAATCTTGAAAGTTCACCGCCAGATACTACTTTATTTAATGGCCTAAGTGATTGCCCTGGATTGGTTTGGACCATGAATTGGATGTCATCCAGGCCAGTGAGTGAAAGCTCTGGTAATTTTTTAGCTTGAACGTCTATATGGAATCGGCCGCCTTGCATGCCAAGATCTTGCATGGAATCTGATATTTTTTTGTTTAGTATGTTGGCAGCGGACTTTCTAGCGGTGCTAATTATTTTTGCCAGGGTTCGATAATGCTGTTCAGATTCGAACATCGACTGTTTAAGTTTTTCTGGGTTTTCGTGATTACTCTCTAGTCTTTCAAGGTCTGCTTGTATGGAGGCCTGCAAAGCTACTAATTCAGAGGGTTTGACTTTATGTTTACGTGCAACCTCTTCAATTGCAGTGATGCGTTCTTCCAGTAATTGTAATTCTTGAGGGTTTGAAGAAATCTGTTCCGAATAATCACGGATGGTATTTGCAGTTTCTTTGAGTTGTATCTGGATGCTTTGGATGTTTTCGAGTGATTCTTTAAGTCCTTCGTCTTTAACGCTTAATTTTTCTAGCTCGCCGATTACGCTGCTGAGTTGATCATAAATTGCATCGTCACTCTCTCCCGAGAGTTGTTGTGCGATACGTGTGCCACCTTGGTTTAACTCTTTGGCGCTATTTAAGCGTATGAATTGATGATTTAGGTCATCGTATTCGTCTTTGTTAAGGCTGAGTTGCTCAAGCTCTTGATGCTGATAGCGTATTAACTCCAGTTGCGATATTGTGCTTTCTTGATTGCTTTCGGCGCTTTCTAGTTGGTTTTTTAGGCTTTGCCAGAGGCGATAGAGGGCCGCTAACTTTTCTATATTTTTTTCGTTGTCTGAGAAACTATCTAGTAACTCACGTTGTTTGTCTTTGCGCATTAACGATTGATGTTCATGTTGGCCGTAGACATCTACAAAGAAGCCACTAATGCTGCGTAACACGGTTACTGAGCAAGGTGTGCTGTTGATGTAGGCTTTGGACTTACCGTCAGGCGTAATAATACGGCGCAATACACAATCGTCACCGGCATAAAGATCATGCTCTTGTAGCCAAGTGACAGCAGGTTTTATGGTGCTAACATCTAGTGTTGCAACCACTTCAACATTTTTATTCGCATCGCGTGCAGCGGAGCGGTCGGCTCGATTGCCTAACGCTAAGTTCAGTGCATCAACAATAATCGATTTTCCAGCACCGGTTTCGCCCGTCAACACGCTCATACCGGCGTAGAAATCCAACTCTAACTCATCAATAATTGCAAAGTTGCTAATGTAGATCGATTTGAGCATATGTTCACTTGGCGAATAGCGCGCTTAGGATCTTGTGTTATTGGGTTGCGTGCTCCAGCGTAGCTTTTCGCGTAGCACATCAAAATAGTCATAGTTTTTGGGTTGAATCAGTCGCAACACACATTGCGCTTTTTGAATTTTCAGCGTATCACCCGGCATAAAGTCCATGTTGATTTGTCCGTCGATCGAGGCTAGCGCAGTGTGGCGATTTTGCTTGGGTAAAAGTATCTCAACCTCGCTGTCTGCATCAATCACAATTGGGCGATTGCTCAGTGTGTGTGGGCAAATTGGTACTAGAACAATGGCATTAATATTGGGATGCAAAATTGGACCGCCACCGGATAAAGAATAGGCGGTTGATCCGGTTGGAGTAGCAACAATATAGCCATCAGCACGCAAGGTGTTTAGATGTTGTTGGTTAACTCGGGTTTCGATTTCGATCATGCGTACCATTTGCATGGCATGTACGACAACATCATTTACCGCATAGGAAGTGTTAATCGTTTTACCGTTCCTTACTAGACTGGCTTGCAATACAAAGCGTTTTTCTTCTCTATAATGGCCCGCTAAGATTTGGCCTAGCTGCTTTTCGATCTCAGTAGGGTTGATTTCTGCAAGAAAGCCAAGCTGTCCTAGGTTGATCCCCAGTAAGGGAATATTTTTTTGAATTAAACTGTGAGAGGCATGCAATATGGTGCCGTCGCCTCCAATTACTATAACCAAGTTACTGTTTTTTGCAATTTCCTCTGGACTGTTAGGTTTTGCAGCGGCTTTGTTAATCAGTTTTGCGGAAACGGCATCTGTATAGATATCCAGAGATCTATCCGATAAATACTGATAGAGCGACTGGACAGTGCTAGCAATGTGTTGGTCGTCAGGTTTGGAAACAATCCCGATTTTGGAAAATTGGCTCACGGTTTCGCTTAGGTCTGAATTTAATCAAAGCTATCATGGATCTTGCGCCTACACTAGTCGAACGCTGCCTTGACATGTCCTTAGAGTATTGTAATTATGGTTTTGGCACTCTCTTGCATGGAGTGCTAAATTCTAGTTGGAATGATACATATTCATGGTTTCGAACCAAGATTCAAATTATTCGCTAAATGATCGTACTCAACACTTATTAAAAGTGTTAGTCGAGAGTTATATCTCAGATGGTCGGCCTCTGGGTTCGCGTACCTTAGCTAAGCTATCCGAGTTGGATGTGAGTCCTGCCACCGTGCGCAATGTTATGGCAGATTTGGAAGAATTTGGTTTTGTTGAATCGCCGCATACTTCTGCCGGCAGAGTGCCGACAACAAAAGGCTATCGTTTATTTGTAGATACCATGCTGAATGTACAACCTCTTACTACAGATGTGGTTTCTCAATTAGTTGAAAATTTAAATCCCAAGCAAAGCGTAAATGGATTGGTAGAGAGTGCTTCGGGTCTGTTATCGGATTTAACCAGTATGGCGGGTGTCGTGACGATCCCAAAACATGAGCGAGCTGAATTCCGTCAAATTGAATTTTTACCACTTTCAGATCAACGTGTTTTAGCTATTTTGGTGATGAATCGGCAAGAAGTTCAGAACCGCATTTTGCATACCGATCGTGAATATAGCGAATCTGAGTTGCTACAAGCCGCTAATTATTTAAACGAGTTATGTGCTGGCCAAGATTTAGTTGTGGCAAGGCAAAGAATTTTAGATGAATTAGACCATGTGCGTGAACACATGAATGACCTGATGCGCTCTGCAGTAGAGATGGGAGAAAAATTATTTTCCGAATCAGATGCAGAAAAGTCAGATTATGTTGTAGTCGGACAAACTAATTTGATGGAGTATGACGAATTATCAGATATCGAAAAACTAAAAGGTCTATTTGAGGCCTTTGGGCAAAAGCGAGAATTTCTGAGCTTATTAGATAGTTGTATTTTTGCCCAAGGGATACAGATATTTATTGGCCAAGAGTCTGGCTATAAAGTGTTAGATGGTTGCAGTGTTATTACTTCACCTTATACTGTAGACAAAGAGACGCTGGGGGTTCTTGCAGTGGTAGGGCCAACGCGAATGTCCTATGAGCGCGTCATTCCTATCGTTGATTTAACAGCAAAGCTGCTTGGCGAAGCCTTGAATAACCAAATATAATCCACATATTTTAATTTACTAAACAATTGCTATTTCGATAGCATGCAAACTTATGACTGAAACTAAGCAAAAACCAGAAGATAATTCATTGTCAGCCGAAGAAGCTACCTCGACGGATGACACTACCGATATAGATCAGCAGGTCGAACAAGAAAGGTTTACGCAAGAACTTGAAGAAGCGCAACAGCAAGCCTCCGACTATCACGAAAAAATGCTGCGCATGCAGGCTGAGATGGAAAATCTGCGCAAACGCTCAGAGCGTGATTTATCTAATGCGCATAAGTATTCGATTGAAAAATTTGCCAGCGAATTATTACAAGTTAAAGACAGTTTAGAGCTTGGCTTAGGCACAGGCGATGTAGACGCGGTAAACCTACAAGAGGGTGCAGAATTAACCCTTAAAATGATGGCGAGTGTGTTAAAGAAATTTACCATTGAAGAGATCGACCCATGTGGAGAGATATTTGATCCGAATCTGCATCAAGCTATGACGATGCAAGCAAGCGTCGAACATGAGCCAAATACCGTAATTACGGTTATGCAAAAAGGTTATACCCTGCACGGCCGGTTATTACGACCCGCGATGGTGATTGTGGCTAAGGCACCCGAAGAGGTGGCGGATGAGTAAGGCGAATTCGCAATTAATTGAGATAATTGCTGTTTTTTGCTTGATAGTGCCTTGAATCATAGAGGGTTGACCCAATATTCAGATACATAGCGTTTTACTAACAACCTGCATATAGATGAGAAATTTTTTGGAGATAAGTTAATGGGTAAGATAATTGGTATTGATTTAGGCACCACAAATTCATGTGTGGCCATCATGGAAGGCTCAACGCCTAAGGTCATTGAAAATAGCGAAGGGGATCGTACGACCCCATCGATTGTGGCTTTTACCAAAGATAAAGAGGTTCTCGTGGGCCAAGCTGCGAAACGTCAATCGGTTACTAATCCTAATAACACGCTTTATGCAATCAAGCGTTTAATTGGCCGTCGTTTTGACGAAGAAGCGGTGCAAAAAGATATCAAGCTTGTGCCATACAACATCATTAAGGCGGATAACGGTGATGCATGGGTGGAGGCGAATGGTGAAAAAATGGCGCCACCAGAAGTTTCTGCGCGAGTGTTAATGAAGATGAAAAAAACCGCCGAAGAATATCTTGGCGAAGAAGTAACAGAAGCTGTCATTACAGTGCCAGCATATTTTAATGATTCGCAACGCCAAGCCACCAAAGATGCCGGTAAGATTGCAGGCTTAGAAGTAAAACGCATTATCAATGAGCCCACTGCTGCTGCACTTGCATACGGCATGGATAAGAAGCGTGGTGACTGTAAGATAGCGGTGTATGACTTAGGCGGCGGTACCTTTGATATATCGATTATTGAAATTGCAGAAATTGATGGCGAGCATCAATTTGAAGTGCTGTCTACCAACGGCGACACTTTTTTAGGTGGTGAAGATTTTGATACGCGTTTGATGGATTATCTCTCAGATGAATTTAAGAAAGAGCAAGGTTTCGATCTGCACAATGATCCGCTTGCTTTGCAACGCTTAAAAGAGGCTGCAGAAAAAGCCAAGATTGAATTATCTACCAGCCAGCAAACCGAAGTAAATCTTCCTTATATTACGGCAGATCAATCCGGACCCAAACACCTCAACATCAAGCTCACCCGCGCTAAATTAGAATCATTGGTGGATGAGTTAGTGCAACGCACGATTGCACCATGCAAACAAGCACTAAAAGATGCAAATTTATCTGCATCCGATATTCATGATGTCATTTTAGTGGGCGGGCAAATTCGTATGCCTAAAGTGCAACAAGTTGTGAAAGACTTTTTTGGCAAAGAGCCACGCAAAGATGTGAATCCAGATGAAGCTGTTGCCGTAGGTGCAGCCATTCAAGCGGGTGTTCTAGGTGGCGATGTTAAAGATGTTTTATTGTTAGATATTACGCCACTGTCATTAGGTATTGAGACCATGGGTGGTGTTTTGACTAAGTTGATTGAGAGGAACACAACGATCCCAACCAATGCGCAACAAGTGTTTTCTACAGCAGAAAATAATCAAACTGCGGTGACCGTGCATGTGCTGCAAGGTGAGCGCGATCAAGCTTCTGCGAATAAATCATTAGGTCGCTTTGACTTATCGGATATTCCACCTGCGTCGCGCGGTGTTCCGCAAATTGAAGTAACGTTTGATATTGACGCTAATGGCATACTTAATGTTTCTGCCAAAGATAAGGCTACTGGCAAGGAGCAATCCATTGTTATTAAAGCCTCGAGTGGTTTGTCGGATGATGAGGTCGAAAAAATGGTAAAGGATGCCGAGGCACATGCCGAGGAAGATAAAAAGTTTGCCGAACTTGTTGCTGTGCGTAACCAGGCTGATCAAATGATTCATGCTACAGAAAAATCACTTGAAGAAATGGGTGAAAAAGTTGAGCAAGAAGAGCGCATGCAGATTGAAAATGCGGTTAAGGATCTTAAGACTGTTGTAGACAAAGATGACAAAGATATTATCGAAACCAAGACGAAAGCGCTTGCCGAAGCCTCAAGTAAACTTGCGGAGCGTATGTACGCGCAAGCAGGAGAGGGTGCGGAGGGTGATGCGGGAGAGGATGCTGTTACTGCGGATGACGTAGTCGATGCAGAGTTTGAGGAAGTAGATGATAGCAAGTCCTAAAATGCATATGTAGTTGTAATTAAATACTGTAACTTTAGAGGCCGTTTAAAGTGCGGGTAAATCTTAATCAGTCCGAGCTCGTGTAAGCGGCCTCGGACTTTTGTCTGTTTGGGTGATATGGGAAAAAGAGATTATTACGAAGTTCTAGGTGTAGATCGGTCTGTTGACGGCAGCGATTTAAAAATATCCTACCGACGATTAGCGATGAAATATCATCCTGATCGAAATCAGGGGGATTCAGAGGCAGAGAAAAAATTCAAAGAAGCTAAAGAGGCCTATGAAATTTTAGGTGATGCACAAAAGCGTCAAGCTTATGATCAATTTGGTCATGCTGGGGTGCAAGGAAGTGCGGCCGGTGGTGCTGATTTTAGTGATGTATTTGGCGATATGTTTGGCGATATATTTGGTGGCGGCAGACGTTCATCGCAACGCGTTTATCGCGGTGCAGATCTACAATATGAACTAGAGATCAGTCTTGAAGAGGCGGTATTTGGTACTGAATCTACCATTGAGTTTCCTAAGCAAACCAACTGTGAAAAATGTGAGGGTTCAGGTGCAGCACCTGGCTCGAATGTAGAATCTTGTGAGACTTGTGGTGGAGTAGGGCAAGTGCGTATGCAGCAAGGGTTCTTTTCTGTGCAACAAACCTGTCCTCGCTGTCGCGGTAAAGGCAAAACAATACGTGTGCCATGTGATTATTGTCGAGGTACGGGGATAAGCCACGACAATAAAAAACTTTCTGTCAAAGTTCCAGCTGGTGTAGATACTGGGGATCGAATACGTTTATCTGGCGAAGGTGAGGTTGGCGCTAACAATGGTCCTGCTGGTGATCTTTATGTGCAAATGAATGTGCGGCCGCACGAATTGTTTACACGCGATGGCAATAATTTGCTTTGTGAAGCGCCAATCAGTTTCAGCTTGGCGGTTTTGGGTGGAGAAATTGAAATACCAACCTTAAACGGCAAGGTAAAATTAAAGATCCCTGCCGAAACGCAAACCGGTCGATTGTTTAGATTAAGAGGCAAAGGCGTAAAGCCTGTGCGAGGTGGCGCCATTGGGGATCTGCTGTGTACTACTATTGTGGAAACACCGGTTAATTTAACCAAGGCGCAAAAAGAACTAATGAATAAGTTCGCCGCAGACATCGAAAAAGGTGGTGACCGACATAGCCCACGCTCCCAATCATGGACGAACAACGTGAAAATTTTTTTTGATGAGCTTAAGTTTTGGTCAGATTGAGCATGTTTCTTTTCACTCTTGCTGTGCCATAATATTTTTATGTAAAGCACATATACCCAGTATCTATTTTAAGGGTAAACTCTTCTAGGTCTAAAACATTGTTATAACTTAATGCAATACTTCCCATCTTTTTGGTTACTATTATTTTGGAACAGTTAAGATGATTAAGATAGGGGTTAATGGTGCCGGCGGGCGTATGGGTAAAACACTTATCCAAGCTTGCGCAGAGAACGAAAATGTACAACTCGGTGCGGCATTTGAGATTTCTTCCTCTGACTCTATTGGTGCCGATGCAGGTGAACTTGCGGGCTTGGGTAAGGTGGGTGTTGTCACCAATAGTGATTTAGCAAAGCATCATGCGGACTTTGATGTATTAATCGACTTCACAATTCCAACATGCACCATGCAATCACTTCAGCAGTGTCGCACGTATGGGAAATCCATGGTGATTGGTACTACCGGTCTTAATGATCAGCAAAAACAAACGCTACTAGAAGCCAGTAAAGATATCGCTATTCTACTTGCCCCAAATATGAGTGTAGGTGTGAATGTTTGTTTAAAGCTATTGCAAATGGCTGCAGCAACATTAGGTGATGATTACGATGTTGAGATTATTGAGGCTCATCACCGCCATAAAGTGGACGCCCCATCAGGTACGGCGTTACGTATGGGTGAGGTGGTGGCTGAAACTTTAGGCAGGAATCTAAAAGATTGCGCTGTCTATGGCAGACAAGGTCATATTGGTGAACGAGACAAGAACACCATTGGATTTGAAACCATACGAGCTGGCGACATTGTGGGTGATCATACGGTGATGTTTTCTGGTATTGGTGAGCGTATCGAGATTACGCATAAAGCTTCAAGTCGTATGACATTTGCAAACGGTGCAATGCGTGCAGCAGTTTGGGTGTCTGCAAAAGAAAACGGACTTTACGATATGCAAGATGTGTTGGAATTTAGAGAAAATTAACCATCCTCAGCCTTTTTAATTCTTTTATCAGTAAATTGGGCTGGTTAAACCTCTGGCGTATATTCTTAAGCCTCTTTCACAGCTAGCTTAGCGGCTATGCTGCAATCACTGCGTAAATCTATCCAAGAAGTCTTTGTAGTCACGAATGGTTATTCAGTCTCGCATTTTATTGATAAAGAAGCAGGATATGTTTCAAGTTGGTCTATGGATTTGATTCGGTCATTAGATCAAGAGCATTTCAAGCAATTATGCGCGGGTTATTTTGAAGAGAAATGCTATCGTGCCAAATTAAGCACGCAGCATGATCAAAATGTAATTGATATATGGCTGTTTAAAGAAAGTTATTCGAGTGCAAATCCGTTTGGCATCATTCAATGTTGGGGGACGAAAGCCATTCCTGTCGAGAGTAATGATTTAAAGAGCCTCTCAAAAATCATCAAGATTAATAAAATTCCATTGACAGCCTTTATTACCGCTGGAAAATTCTCTAAACAGGCTGCGGATAATAATAGCAAAAGATTGAAGTTGATTGATGGTGAAAAATTACTTACGCTAATTCAAGCTTTGCCTGAGATTAGAAAACAAAGGCTTTTAAAGAAGATAATATAATCAATGTAGTTCTTTATTATAACTGACAACCAATATATAAATTCTAATTCTCTCATTTGCTATGACATTGCATATTGAGACGAAAGCTTGGTTAAATCTCTACTTAAACTATTAGCATATAGGCTATAACGCTTCAGTGTTTGGCGGATACCACTACTCTTTTTGAGCAATTAGTGTGGATGCTGCACACAAAGGTACTCTGCACTCTATTTCCTACGACGGTTCATATCGAATATTCCGTATCCAATGGGCGATATGCCTGATCATTTGGGAGTATGCACAGATCTTGCAATTTAAAGAGTAGCAAATGTGGGCTTTGATCTTCAGGAGCTCGTGCACCGATATATGCGCTCTAATTTTTAGCTTATCCAAGTCTGCGGCAGTTGGGTTGCGTCATCCAGATGACAATATTGATCATCGCCGTGCTCCAAATTTAGGAGTGTTTTTTTCAACGTTAGGGCGAGATGCTGTCTATGGGTCACGCTGTTGCAGATTATCAGGCAGGTAAATTAGCCACATGGAGCTCGCCTGGAAATCTGCCGCATATGAGTATTGTTTCAAATGAGAACGTTGCTGGCACTCGCAGATTCAAGATCATTCATAATATTGGGATTGGGCCAGTGTGAAGACGATATATTGCTTAACTATGAAGTTACTGGGCATTATCGATTCGGTACTTAGAATAGGTATAAGCTACTATCGAAAATGGGCAGGCTAAACTTAGGCTTTACTAAGCTAAATATACTAAAAATTTCATTACATGGGGGTAGCGCGCAATGGCACTAAATTATGCGATTTTTATCATTTCTGGTTTTATTGTAGGGGTTGCGGCTTCATTTACAGGGTTGGATGGAGGATTTCTTATGGTGCCGCTTCTCGTTGCGCTTGGTTATACCGCGCAAAAAGCAGTGGGCACTTCTTTCTTGGCTATATTAATTATTTCAGTATCTGCTCTTGTGGCGCACTCCAAACTTTCGAACGTTGATTATCGAGTTGCGTTTGCACTTGGTATGGGTGGAATACTAGGTGCGCAGATTGGCCCGCATTTGCTGGTGCATATATCAACGGCAAGTTTTAAAAAGATTTTTGCTTTCATCTTGCTTGGATTAGCAGCTTATCTGTTTTTGCAAAAGTGAATTTAAAAAAATGACTCTAAAAAATAACATAGAAAAAGATGCAGATGGTTTTTGTTAGAGCCGGATGATTGGACTGAGGAAGTTGCTAGGGAGATGGCTGAGCCTGAAGAAATGCTACTAACTGATGAGCATTGGAATCTGATTCATTTGATACGTGAATACTATTATGAATACAGCTCGGTTCCAGAACTAAGAAAGATTCTCAAACGGTTAAAATCCGAGTTAGGGGAAGAAAAATCAACACGGAAATATGTATATGCTTTATTTCCATATAGCTATGGCCAGCAAGGTTGTAAGATTGCAGGTATGCGACAACCTAAAAAACTATGGTTAGATTTATAAGTCTTGGTGGGAGAAAGGTATGAAAGTGGCAATTAAATATTTTGTGCTTATTGCCATAGTGTCTTTTGCGGCTTGTTCGAATGAAAAAGAACCCGCTCAAGAAGGACAATTGCAAGAGGGTGAGTTGAGTGAGGATAATGTTTTCAAGGGTTATGTCGATGCCTTGGATAAAGCCAAGGGCGTAGAACAGGCTATACACGATGCAGCACAAAAGCGGCGAGAAGAAGAGTATTAGCTGGTGGTAAGGGCAGGCAGTATTTTTATGCCTTGCACCATTTCTATGGCGTGTTTTGCTGAAATTTATCCAGCTGTGTATGAATATGGGCGAGTAGAATTTGCGGATAAACCATCTGTCGAAGTCGAGGTGGTTGAGGTCAAGGTAAATTCTATTCAAGGGCCGGCAACCGTTACAGATTTCAAATCTACTTCAAACGCAGATTGGCCGGGGTGATGTATTCCACCGCTTGGTGCGGAGTGTGTAAAAAAGCTAAGTAAACTCTGGCTAGCAAGGGAATTCATTATTAGGCGGATGAAATTGAAAAAAATACCAATGCTAGGAGGAGATTTAATAAGTTAGGCGGTCGAGGGGTGCCATTGATTGTGGTAGGCAAGCAAAGCATGAGTGGTTTTAGCGCGATTCGGCTTGAAGCGATGCTAGCAAAAGCTAAAGAAGGTTCTTAAGTATGTTCGATATTCTATTTCAATAGGGATCAATTTAGGCGGTATTGTTTATAAAGTATTCTATATCTCTAATTCTTAGTTTCACGCCATCCTTGAGTTGAGTACAATTCTGTTGGTCAACCAAAACACTAAATCATACTTAACGGGACGGCCTAATTGGGCGTCCCGTTTTTATGTGTACCCGGAGGAAACTGATTGAGCGCACATTCCGCCTTGCTCGCCTTGGAAGACGGGAGTCTTTTCTGGGGAAATACTATTGGTGTGACTGGCACATCAGTAGGGGAAGTCGTTTTCAATACAGCTATGACTGGTTATCAGGAGATTCTTACCGATCCGTCTTATGCCAAACAAATTATCACACTCACTTACCCGCATATTGGCAATACAGGTACTAATGACGAGGATGAAGAGTCGGCTCGTGTTTATGCAAGTGGATTGGTGATTCGTGATCTGCCCGTACAACTGAGCAACTGGCGTAGTCAGGGCAGTTTACAAGCCTATCTTGAACGGCAAAATGTAGTTGCGATCGAGGGTATTGATACGCGACGATTGACCCGTATTTTGCGCGAAAAAGGTGCGCAAAATGGGGCCATTGTAACGGCTCTAAGTGCAGACAATATCAATGAACCGTTAGCCGTTAGTAGTGCAAAAAACTTCCCTGGTTTAAAGGGCATGGACTTAGCTAAAGAGGTTACCACTGATAAAGCCTATTTTTGGAAAGAAGGTTGCTGGTCGCTTGAGAAGGGGTACCAAGTTGATTCGTCCCAGCAAAAGTATTCAGTCGTAGCGTATGACTTTGGAGTAAAGCGAAATATTCTGCGCATACTACATAGTTTAGGTTGCGAGATTGAAGTGATTCCCGCGACCACACCGGCTAAAGAAGTCCTGAATAAACAACCAGATGGCGTGTTTCTCTCGAATGGCCCTGGAGACCCAGAGCCTTGCGAATACGCCATAGAAGCACTTAGAGAGATTATAGAGAAGGGCGTACCCACGTTTGGTATCTGTTTAGGTCATCAGCTTCTTGGTTTAGCCTGCGGCGCTAGAACTGTCAAAATGAAATTTGGCCATCATGGCGCCAACCATCCTGTGCAAGATCTAGCTAGCGGTGCGGTGATGATCAGTAGTCAGAATCACGGCTTCTCTGTTGATCAAGCTTCATTACCGGATTGTTTGCAAGCCACGCATCGATCTTTGTTTGATCAATCCCTGCAGGGAATTCGACATACAAACAAACCAGCCTATAGTTTTCAGGGACATCCTGAAGCCAGCCCCGGGCCACAAGATGTAAAACCATTATTTGAACAATTTATAGAAATGATGGAACGCTACAAAACCGCACGAAAATAACTTATGCCTAAACGAATCGATATACAGAGCGTATTAATCATTGGTGCAGGCCCAATAGTGATTGGGCAAGCCTGCGAGTTTGATTATTCCGGCGTGCAAGCTTGTAAGGCATTAAAAGAAGAAGGTTATCGAGTTATCTTGGTTAACTCTAATCCCGCCACGATTATGACGGATCCAGAGGTGGCAGATTCCATCTATATCGAACCGATTATTTGGCAGACCGTTGCAGAAATAATTGCAAAAGAACGCCCAGATGTTTTGTTGCCTACAATGGGTGGTCAAACTGCATTAAATTGTGCATTGGACTTAGATCGCGAAGGGATTTTAGAAAAATTTTCTGGTGAGATGATCGGTGCTAGTAAGGAAGCGATTGATATGGCAGAAGATCGCGAAAAATTTCGCAAGGCCATGGATGAAATCGGTTTGCAGTCTGCAACTTCTGTGCTCGCACATAGCCTGGAAGAAGCGATACAACAACAACCGCGACTTGGGTTCCCTACCGTCATACGCCCGTCTTATACCATGGGCGGTAGTGGTGGCGGCATTGCTTACAACATGGAGGAATTTAAACAGATTGTTGAGCATGGTTTGGATCTCTCGCCTACCACCGAAGTTTTACTTGAAGAGTCGCTACTGGGTTGGAAAGAATTTGAAATGGAAGTGGTGCGCGATAAAAATGACAATTGCATCATTATTTGTTCGATTGAAAATTTTGATCCCATGGGTGTGCACACCGGTGACTCGATAACCGTCGCGCCTGCACAAACTTTGACAGATAAGGAATATCAAATCATGC